>JAWXUK010000001.1:0-66625 GCA_044432785.1 Eubacteriales bacterium
ACTGATTGCTGTGGGTCACAGCCTCCTCGGTGAGGGGTGATACATCGGTGGCATAAACAGGGCTTGCAAGTCCGAGGACAAGGACGAGCAACGGGGCAAACAGAGCGATTTTTTTCATCATAAATCTCCTTCAAGCTTTGTCGTTTCTATGATATCGTATTATTTCTATTATATCACATCGAAAACATTTTTGTTCCTTTTTGCACGAGTGGTCAATATTTTGCACGAATGGACCACCACCCAACAAAAAACCCCCTTCCCTAGCCATAACTAAGAAAGAGGGTGAAAAATGAGCGATATCCTTTGTAATCTACTACCCTATCAGAATAACAATGATTATAATTTTCTGCCACCTGTGGTAGGAAAGGATTTTTGTGGGATCTCGTTGCTTTTGCCACTCTTGTTTTGCTCGACTTCAATCTTTTTGGCAGGGCCATGCTTTTTCGAAAAGGCATGGAATGACATTTCTGTTTTGCTTAAATCCTGAACTTCTTCTGGTTGCTCCAGTTTCTTATCCTCGATCTCGACCTGTTGCTCTTTTCTCGGCTCTTGAGCTTGGATGGGTTCCACTTCCATTTCGGGGGTCTGGTTTTCGGGAGCCTGTGGTTCTGGGGTTCTTTCTCTCTCGGCTCGGGCTTCTGCAATGCGCTGAAGTTCAGGTTCGCAGAGCTCTTTGCGCAATTTGGATTTCTCCTCGAGGAAGCGCTCGGCAACCACCTCCACCCCTTTTTTCCGAATTTCGTTTGCACCACAGAGCTCTCTGCCGTTCTTTTCGGTGAACTCTTGCTCTGCTTTGGCTTTTTCCTCGGGAATACGATTTTCACGGGCATGGGTTGCGTATGCCTTTTGGGCTTCGGGACTATGGGCGAGCTTCAAATTTTCTTTATACTCATGATTGAGATAGACATCCAGACTTTCAATCACGTCGGCTTCGGGGCCTGTGCGCTTTTTGTTATTGAAGAACGCAGACATATTTTTTGCCATTTTCGTCCACCATGTGGTTTGCTCGGGAAGGGGGTCGGGGGCACGGTTATCACCGTAAAGTTTTGTTAAATCTTGGTGTTTGTTTGCCCGAGCCACCTCTGCAGAGGAAAATCGTGCCGATTTCGCCACCGTATTGAGGTATTTTTCCTCGATGGCTTTCTCGTGAGTGCGCAGTTTAAGTAGCACATCTCCCCTCATCGATTCTTTGGTATAGTACTCTTTGGCTTGGGCATAGACTTCCTTGGCTTCTGCTATTTTTTCCCAAAATGTCATGATAAATTCTCCTGATCCTTGATGGATCTACCACAGGATCACTTTCTTCTAGTATGTTGGTTTTGTTGTGGTTCCACTTTTTTCGAGCCGTTGATGCGCACATCTTTGGTGGTGTTACCCACCAACTCGTCCGGTGTAATCTTCCTTCTATGGGGGTTCTCTGCTTGCGCCGTATCTTTCTGTTTGTCTTTGTTTGCCTCTATTGGCTCTTTACCGATGGCGTCTGCTTTCTGATCCAGTTCTGTCAATTCTTTGGCACGTTCGGTACGATTATTTGAAATCCGTTCCTTTTCAAATTTGGGATCGAGTTTGTCGTGAGCCCCTTCTTTGAGCAGTCTTTCCACGGATTGGTCTTTGAGTTCTTCTGCAAAATTACCCTTGCGAGCATCGAGAATTTCCTTTGCTTGATCCAATTCTTTCCGCATTTTCTGAACCTCTTCAGGCTTTACATTGGGTCTTTTTGCATAGCTTTGGTAATATCTCTCGAGGTTGTTGTGGGTTTTATCTCTCTGTGCCAGATCGTCGCTGATGATTTTGTTGGCGGCTTCTTGCTCTGGGGTGGGTGGTGGCACGAGAGTGGTGTGCAGTATTTCTTCTCTATCTAGTTCCTTCTCGGCTTTGGCACGGCTGGCACGATTTTCGGCGATCCCTGCTTTCTCTTCCTTCGTCATGTCTGCACCGAGCACTCTCTCTTTCACTTGGTCTTCGAGTTCTGCTGCAAAGGCTTCATAACGTGCATCCAGGATCTCCTTCACTTGGTCTAATCCTGCACGCATTTCGCTTAGGTTTTTGGGGTCTGCATTGGGTGCCGATGCTTGCACTTTGTAAATATCCTCTTTGTGCTGGTGGAGACGTGCTTTCTCGTCGAGTTCCATCCTGATCTCGATATTCTTTGCATCTAGCTCCTCTTGCTGTTTTTTCAATCTTTGCTCGGTTTCTTCGGGACTTGGTTGGTCGATCCCTTTGAGTTCTCTGTCCCTTTTGCCGAGTTCTTCCTCCTCTTTGGCACGGTTGGCACGATTTTCGGCAATCTTTTCCTTCTCTTCTGGCAATATGTTCTTTCCGAGTCTTCTCTCGGTGGCTTGATCTTCGAGTTCTGCGTCAAAGGCTGCGAAACGTGCATTGAGGATTTCCTGTACTTGGTCGATATCGCTACGCATTTGTCTGAGATTTTCTGGCTTTTCGTTGGGTTTTTCTGTAGAGCTTTTGTAATATTTCTCCTGATTGTTGATGACCCTTTGTTGCTGGGCAAGATCATCTCTGATTTTTTTGTTGGCAAGTTCTTGCTCTGGGCTTGGGGGTGGCGTAGCACCGGTGAGCCGTTCTTCCTTCACATCGAGTTCTTTCTCGGCGATCTCACGTTTGGCACGATTATCGGCGATACGTTCTTTCTCTTCTGCCGATAGATTATCCCCTCGTACTCTCTCTTTGATTTGGTCTTTGATTTCTGCATCCAAGGCTTCATAGCGAGCATCGAGGATTTCTTTCCCTTGGTCTAATCCAGCACGCATTTCGCTGATTTTTTTGGGGTCTGGATTGGGTACCGATGCTTGCGATTTATAATATTTCTCTTGAATCTGATGGAGACGTGCTTTCTCATCCAGTGCAGCCCTTAACTCTACGTTCTTTGGATCCTGTACCACCTCGGGGCCTACCGTTGTTAGGATCTGCTCTCTCTCGTCAAGTACTTCCTTATCTTTGGCACGTTGCGCACGATCATTTGCAATCCTTTCTCTCTCTGCTCCATAAATGGCATCGTCGCCGATCAATTTCTCTGTGGATTGGTCACCCAGTTCTGCCTTGAAGGCAGCCTTGTGCCCTTCCAGTATTTCGGATGCTTCCTTGACCTCTGCTTGGAGCGCTTTGATCTCTTTTGGGTCTGGTCTGGGGACATCTTCTCTGGATTTGAGGTAATTTTTCATGAAGGAAAGATTTTTTTCCTTCTCCTCAATCATGGTTTTGGTCTTATCGTTCTGTGCCTCTAGCGCAGCTTGCTTCGCAATTTTTGCAGGATCATTTTTCTCCTCGGCTTCTTTGGCTTTTCTTGCTTCTTCTGCTTTGCGCTTGGCTTCTTGTGCTGCTTTGATTTTATCCTGTTCTGCTTTTTGCTTGGCTGCTTGCTCTGCCTTGATTCTATCCTGTTCTGCTTGATGCTTGGCGGCTTGCTCTGCTCGTTGCTTGGCTTCTTGTTCTCTTTGTTTGGCAGCTGCCGCTTCTTTCACATTTGGTAGATCTTCGACGGCTTTTTTATGTTTCTCCTTAAATTCATCGGCTTCTGCTTTGCTCTTTTTCGCATCTGCTCTAAGACTTTCGAGCTCTTCCATATACTCCTTGCGTAGGTTTTGCAGATCGAGACGTTCCTGCTTTAGCGCCTCTAGTTCATTGTCCACACTGTCAGAACTGGCAGATTGTTTCGAGGTTTTCTTGGTCTCCGAGAGGGATGCTATCTTTTTCGCCGCAACATAATCTTTTTCTGCTGCATCTTGCAACGCAGGGTGCTTCTTTAGCATAGCATCTTCGGCATAGGCATCACGAAAGTCTTTATTTTTATTCTTGCAGTACTCTACGGCTTGTTCCGACTGACCCTGCAAAGCGTCCATATCTTCTTGCAATTTAGTGCGCTCTTCTGGGGTGCGTTTTTTGCCGTTGAAGCGAACCGCCCAGTATTGCGCAGCACGTTGCAGAAAAGGTAGCTCCACCTTGATTGGGCTCTCGATATATTGCTTTTGCAACTTGGTGCAGGTCTTGACGATCTGTGCTTGTTTTTGATAGCTGTTCTTCACATGCTCGAGTTCCGTCCTGGAACCACTGATCTCTTTTGCGTACTTTGCTTCGTTCGCTACAAGTTCTTGCTGCGCTGTTCTGATCCGTTCCTCTCGAGTGCTATCCTCGATACAGTATTCTTTTACCTCTTTGTAATGACGGTATGCAGCTTTAATGGAATCCCAAAATGCCATAATAAATCCTCCTAAAATTTCGGTTATCTTGCTATGGTTCGAGTATAGCACAAAGAATTTGCGTTGTCTCGCTTTTTGCACGAGTGGTCATTTTTTTGCGTGAATGGACGTGGGGGGGAGAATTTCTTTACGCTTGATTCAAAAATAACCCTTGATTTCCCCAGAAAAATCTGGTATAATTGAGGTAAGACAATTTTCACAGCAAAATTTCATCTTCGGAGGGGTTTTCATGGTTTTTGAATGGTCAAAAGAGATCGAAACGGGAAATCGTGTCATCGATCGAGAGCATGCGCAACTATTGCGTCACCTGAACGCATTTTTAGCCGCCTGTCGCAAGGGAGACGCCCGTGACGACATCATTTCCACCTTGCAATTTCTCAAGCAATATACGGTCAGCCACTTCGCCCACGAGGAAGAACTCCAACGTCAAAGTGGTTACCCCGATTATGTCCGTCATAAGAGATTACATAGCGATTTTGTCCAAACCGTCCTCGATATCGAGCAAAAATTCCTCAAAGAGGGGTGCACCATCCGATTAGTATGCGAAATAAACCTAGAAATCGGCAATTGGGTCATGGCACACATTAAAAATGAGGATAAAAAAATCGGACAACATATTGCTAAGCAAGAGGCACTCCGAAAACAAGGGTTGTAATGTTAATTCCTCACTCAATCACAAATTTGAGTGGGGAATTTGCTCAAAATCCACTAATTCGAACTGAAAATTTCTGATTCTACACTCAAAAAACATTGAAAGAGAGTTCTTTATGAAATTACTACACATCGACGGCTGTGTCCGTACATCTGCTTCCCGCACCCTCGCATTAACCCAACATTTCCTCGGAAAATTGTCCGAAAACTGCGCAAAAACAGGGCAACCACTCGAGACCGAAACCCTCACACTTGGGGAGCTGTCTATCTCTCACTTCGTGGGGGAGAGTTTGAAAATCCGTGATAATCTCATCAAAAAAGGGGAGTTATCCCACGAAAACTTCGATTTATCTCACCAATTCGCCGATGCAGATATCCTCGTGATCTCCGCCCCTTTCTGGGATTTGAGCCTCCCCGCCGTGGTCAAGGTCTACATCGAAAATATTTCGGTACAGGGGATCACCTTCGACATCGACGATTCTGGTCTCTTCGGACTGTGCAAGGCACGCCATCTGGTCTATGTCACCACTCGAGGGGCATTTTATCAGGGTGGAGAGCTCGACATCGGCTCAAAATACCTCGAAGCGCTATGCAAAATGTACGGAATCGACAATTTTCACACCGTTTTTGCCGAAGGAACCGACATTGCAACCCTCGATTTGCAAAAAATCATGGAGGAAGGTCGAGAGCGAGCCGATGCGGTGGCGCAGACCATTTCCGCTCAAAAGTAACACAACATCTCCCCATTTTCGGTTAGAATGGGGGGATTTTGCTCCACATCCCCCATTTTGACAGGAAACTGTCCCGATTTTCCACCCGAACACCACTGAAAGAGAGTTTTTTATGAAATTTATCCCCATTCTACTCGCCTTGATCCTCACAGGTTGCGCAGCAGAACCCACTCCAAGCACTTCAGGCACAACCACTCCCCCCCCACAAACCACCGAACAACCCGAGGTACTCGAAGAGTCCACCGAGGATCTAGTGGAAGAACTAACCGAAGAAGAACCCCTCGAAAATGATCCAGTTGAAGAAGAATCCACCGAAAACGGAGCTTTTTACATCAATTTTGACAGTCAAACCATGGATAACACCCCCATTACCCACGAAATTTTTGCAGACTACGACGTCACAATTATCAACGTATGGGCTACTTGGTGTCCTCCCTGTGTGGACGAAATGCCCTACTTGCAAACTTTGTCAGAGAGCTTACCCGAAAATGCGTACTTTTTGACCATTTGTCACGATGCAGAGAGTGAAATGGAGCTCGCCACGGCTATTCTAACCGAAACAGGGGCCACTTTCTCCACAATTATCCCTGATGAGACCCTAAATTCAGAATTCTTCCCTCTCATCCCTGCATTCCCAAGTACCCTTTATGTCGGTTCTGATGGCGAAATCATCGGCATTATGACAGGAGTGCCTCAAGGGGATCTGGTAGAGCAGTATTTGCTCTCGCTCGACACTGTTCTCGACTATCTCGAAACCCGTCATGAAGAATAAAACTGCATTTTATCGTGTCATTTTCCTCTCTTTGAGTGCAATTTGTCTCGGAATTGGCATATTTATGGAGCAACACACCACGACCATGACCAAAGCAATTCGCATCTGTTTAGAGTGCATCGGAATCGGGTGAGCATATGCGACATTTCTTTCAATTAGGGTTTTTCGCCCTCTCAAACGGCTATTTTTTAGGATTTTTCAAGGGAAATATCTATCAAGGGAGCACAAAACAGCTCTGTTTTCCTGGTCTCAACTGCTATTCCTGTCCTTCTGCGATGGGTGCCTGTCCAGTCGGGGCTGTCCAAGCCACCTTGACAGGGGCAAGCAAATCCATCCCCTTCTACGCCTTGGGATTCCTGCTCTTTTTCGGGGTTGTGCTCGGTCGTGGGGTGTGTGCGCTGTGCTGTCCCTTCGGTTTAGTGCAAGAACTGCTCCACAAACTTCGCCCTAAAAAGTGGAAAAAAACCATCTCACTGCCGAATATTTTCCGTAAAGTCCCCTATTTTGTACTAGGAATTTTTGTGATAGCACTCCCTATTTTGGTGACAAACAAGTTCGGGCTCAGCTCCCCTGCCTTCTGCAAGTGGATCTGTCCCTCGGGGACGCTATTTGGAGGAATACCCCTCCTTTTGGTCAATGAGAGCCTTCGAGGCAGTGTTTCTAATCTATTTTACTGGAAATTTTCGCTTTTAATCACAATTTCGCTCTGGTCTGTGGCAGAATACCGTCCATTCTGCAAATATCTCTGCCCCCTCGGGGTCTTTTACGGACTGTTCCAGTCATTCTCCCTCTATCGTATGAAATTCGAAAAATCATCTTGTATCGGGTGTGAATCTTGTCATTCTGCCTGTAAAATGGGTGTAAAAGTGACCGAAACACCAAACTCCACCCAGTGTGTACGCTGTGGTGACTGTGTTGGTGTTTGCCCCACAAATTCTCTAAAATTAGGGTTTAGTGAGGGAAAATCTACCGAGCAGGCAATTGAATGAAGGTAATAAAAGGAGCAGACCGAAGTCTGCTCCTTACTGTTTTATGGTTATCGACTGGAAAATAGTCCTACCCCTTCAGAAATTCCATAAATAGTTTTTTGTTTTCTTGTGGACTTTCCTTCGGTCTACCCAGATTCTCACGTGATCCAATCCCACATTTCACTTCGATAAAACACAATTCTCCCTTATTTTTCGCCATAGTCGCAAAAGAATTAAGTTCTTTTAAAGTGCTAACTTGCCAGCAATTGGGATAACCACATCCCTCAGCGATTTTGCACCAATCCAAACCTTTCGAAATGGTGGGTGCCCCCCCAACCGACTCATGGGACTCATTATTGAGCAAAATATGGATCAAATTGTTGGGTTTTCGCTGCCCAACAAGGGCAGCACCCCCCAAATGCATGAGCATTGCGCCATCTCCGTCCAAACACCACACGGTTTTGTCAGGGCAGTTTTCTGCCAATCCTAAGGCGATGGAGGAACTGTGTCCCATCGAACCCACCGTTAAAAAGTCTTGTTGATGTTGTTCCCCGAGTTTTTCCCTCAATTCATACAATTCTCGTGAAGATTTCCCTGTCGTTGATACGATAGGGTCTTTTTTTGTAATATTTAACAGCATTTCTAGGACGGATTCCCGTGATTCAGTGTGCTGATTACTGTAACGAATAGAATTCGGATATTCGAGTCCTCCCTTACTCACAACCAATGCAACCTGTCCACCGTTACTTAAAATATCTTCCATTTCTTGGACTATTTGCTTGAATTCATCCTCTAATGTTGATTTTTTGAGGAAAAATACCGAAATACCACCTGATTCTAGCATAGAAACGGTAGCCACTCCTTGATGAATGTGCTGAGGTTCATCTTTGGTTTCTGGTTCTCCACGCCAACCGACCAGATAAAGGCACGGAATTCGATAGACCTTTTCATGCATCAGGGACGAAACAGGGTTTAAAATGTTGCCAATTCCACTGTTTTGCAAGTAAACCACTGGTATTTTACCGGTTGCAAGGTGATATCCAGCAGCCAAACCAACTGCATTTCCCTCGTTTGCAGCAATGACATGTTGCTTGGAAACTCCGTATTTCTCCATTAAATAATCACAAACTGCCTTTAAATAGGAATCAGGAACACCTGTAAAAAAGTCATATTTCTCCAAAAAATCAAGGTTCATTGGGATTTCTCCTCACAATTTAGTATCTTCCGATAAAGTTTTTCAAGTTTTTTCTCTGAAAGTTGGACAGGATGGTTGGACAATCGTTCTACATTTACGGTCTGGCACAGTTTGCAAATATCTTCATTTGTCGCAGTTTCGGAAAAATCGAGCCCCAATTCTAAGCGCAGTTTCTCAAATATTTCGACGCCTTTTTCGTTTGTTTCCACTCCAAAAATACTTGAAAGTTCACTTAATGTCTCTTTCAAGTAGGGTAAGCCTTGCTCGTGTCTCGTTGTTTCTGCTTGCAATAAATCCTCCCAAACTTCAACCAAACAAAGAGAAACTGCATGACCATGAGGAAGTGAAAAACGAGAGGTAATCCCGTAACTCATGGCATGAGGGGCTGTTGTTTTGGTGATTTTGATGGCTTTCCCCATCAAATGCGAGCCATATAGAAGGTTTTTCCGACCTTCTTCACCATTTTCGAGATACTCCTGATAATGATTTAAGATAAGTGGAATCCCCTCTCTCACAAGGGATTTACTTTCTTGTGTTGCAGAGATTGACCAAAAAGACTCAATTCCTTGACATAAAGCGTCCATCATGGCTGATTTCTTCTGATATAACGGTAAACTTTTGAGAAATTCTGGTTCTAATACCACAAAATCTGGTAAAATATCGGGATGCACCAATGACAGTTTCACTTTATTGTGATAGACAACCACGAAATCTGTGGCTTCGCTCCCTGTTCCTGCCGTGGTAGGGACGCAAATAAGTGGTATTTTTCCGACATAATTGGGGTTCATATCGAATTTTAGAGGTCTTTTCTCTGCAAAAAAGAGTTTTATACTCTTCCCAACGTCCATCGCAGAGCCACCACCCACAGCTAAAATGCCATCACACTGCTGTTCATGAAAAAATTCAATCCCTAGTTTCACTTCTTCCGTAGTGGGATTGCTAGAAAATCCGTGGAAATAGTGTGTATGACACTTCAAATTGCTCAAGAAATCCTCAAATTCATCGAATTTACTGCTTTTACCTGTTACCACTAATAGATTTTTTACCTTGCGTTTTTGCAGAAAATCTTCGATTTTTTCATAGCCTTTTGGGCGATCTATCACGATTTGGGAAGAAATCATATCATTACTCCTCTGGAATCAAGGTGATAATTTCCTTGATGGACATGCAATAAGCTTGATCTGCTTCTTGTGCTCGATGGTGTGTTAGGATGGATTCTGCTGTTTTTTGCATGGCTGGGAACCCACTTCGTGTCAATTGGTTGGCATAAATGACGATATTCGCCCCTTTTTCGATGAATTCTTCCTCAGTTACTGAATTAAACGAGGATGGAACCACCACAACAGGGGTGACAGAATCTGCGTTTCGGAATTTCTCGATAAACTTGAAAATCTCATCTGGCGATTTTTGACGAGAATGAATCATAATGCCATCTGCCCCAGCTTTTACAAAAGATTTTGCACGCAAGAGCGCATCATCCATTCCTTTTTCAAGGATTAGACTCTCAATTCTGGCAATAATCATAAATTCTTTGGTTTTCTGTGCTCTTTTCCCTGCCATGATTTTCGCAGAAAAATTTTCTATACTATCTTGGGTTTGTTCTGCCTCTGTTCCGAATAGTGAGTTTTTCTTAAGACCGGTTTTGTCCTCAATAATGACGGCAGAGACCCCCATACGCTCTAAAGTCTTGACCGTGTAGACGAAATGCTCCACTTGCCCCCCTGTATCACCATCTAAAATGATGGGTTTCGTGGTCACTTCCATAATATCGTCAATTGTACGCATCCTCGAGGAAAAATCCACTAGTTCAATATCTGGTTTTCCTTTTGCAGTGGAATCGCACAGGGAAGAGACCCACATCGCATCAAATTGCTTGGTTTTTCCGTCTTGATAGACGGTTGACTGCTCGACAATGAGCCCTGTGATGCCACTATGCGCCTCCATAACGGTAATCAGGGGTTTCATTGATAATAATTTTCGCAAACGACCTCTGCGCAGGTCTGGAATGGAAAGTTGTTGACGTGCCATCTTCTCCATTTCTTGGAAAGTTTTATCATTTTCATAAGGAAATTCAACCAAAGTGCCATCAAAAGTTTGTAAAACTTCGAGCACTTCTTCACGCACAGGTTTTTGAATACCCTCTTTCCAATCATCCCCATGTACCACAAAATCAGGCTTTAACATCTCGAGAACATTGCGATAACTTAGCTCATTTTGTTGCACAACTTCCGAAACTCCAAGAATATTTTCAAACAAAATCTTGCGATTTTCGTATGGCATCAGAGGAAATCGCTTATATTGTGCGATCGCCTCATCTGTTAAAAGTCCTACCACCAATCGCCCTAACAAGCTTGCTTTTTGGATGATACTGATATGTCCACTATGAATCATATCCGAGGAAAAACACATATATACCGTTTTATCCTTAGAACATTCCCACTTTTTAACAACATTTTCTAAATCTTCTTGGGTATCTATTTCCAAACATAACTCATTTTTCACGTCAATTCCTCCTATAGGACAGTCCTGCCACACCTCGTTAAATGCGTTCTCTGCATAGCAATGGACTGTGCCATTTTCACAAAATTCTACTATTTTATTCAGCCAAACCGACCATTCTGCTTCTTTTAAATGGTAAAATGGCTGCGCTGTGACCTGATTTTCTCCGAGTTCGATGGAAATTTCCTCCACTCGCCCCTCAATCCATCGTGCTTTGAAATCTTTTTCTGGCAACTCAGCAGTACTGCTGATCACCACACCACTCTGCTCCTGCTCGAGCACCCTTTTGAGCACGGAAAATTCGAACACCAAATCACCATGAAAGAGCAAAATATCCTCTTTTAGTAGGTGTCTCGCCTGATAAATAGAGTAAATGTAGTTGGTTTCAGCGTACTTTTCATTTTTCACAAAGGAGATTTCCAAAGGTAGCCCCAAAGATGCGCAATATTCCTGTATTTCTTGGTGAAATTTTCCGGTTGTGATCACCACCTCTTTGACACTTGCCAAAGAGAGAAATTTGAGTTGTTGGCTGAGTATGGTCTCGGTTTCGCTTAATTTCGTGAGACATTTGGGCAAATTCTCGGTTAAACTGCCCATTCTCGTGCCACTTCCTGAGTTTAAGATCAGTGCTTTCATGCAAATCTCCTTTGGGTTTTGATTGATGGTAATTACTCTATTTTATCAGATAATAACACTTTCGTCAAGGTGATTTCAAGGGGTTGTGAGCAAAGATAAAAAAAGAGCAGACCGAAGTCTGCCCTTCATTTGTGAGATTATGCGAACATTTTCATGATATTTGCGACCAGCAGTCCCCCACCGGTTCCCACGACATACCCGATCAGCGCCATGAGCACCCCCACGGGGACGAGGGCAGGGCTGTACGAGCCGGCAAGGATGGGAGCAGAAGCGGTTCCACCGATATTGGCAAGGCTTGCGACACCACAGGTGAACATATCTAGCTTGAAAATCTTAGCCAAAACAATCATGATTCCTGCGTGGATTGCCAAAATCACGAAGCCAGCAGCGATCCAAAGAGGTGCGTCGCTGAGCTCTGCGAGGGTGGCACGAGAGGCGAGCAGACCCACCACGGTGTAGAGGAACATGGAGGAAAGTTCGGAGGCACCAGCGATTTTGCCGATGGGAGTGACGGCGCAACCCAGTCCGAGCACCGTGATCACCACCACAATCCAAGTGGCTTTATCCATAATTCCAACCGTGGCTTGGAGGTAAGTTCCGACGTTTTGACAAAGAGCAGAAGCCAGTAGCGCCATGCCGAAGAGAGCGAAAAGGGACTCGAAAGTGATGGGGCTTGCCTTTTCATCGGCACTTTCTGCCTCTAAACGGGCACAAACTTCGTCCAAAACCGAGGTATCAGCCTTCGACCATTTGTTAAATTGTGGGGCAAAGTTGATGACCCAGAGCAGGAACATGACCCAGATAGAGTAGTCGATGGAGTCGATGACCAGAGCGTAAACCATGTCCCCTTCCGAGATATCGAGGGCTGCTTGGATGGCCATCATGTTACCAGAGCCACCCATCCAACTACCACAGAGAGCTGCAAGTGCCTTCCAAGCGTCAGCCCCGAGCGCCGAGCTAAAGAGTGCATAGGTGATGATAAATCCGAGACCGATGGAGAGGCTTGCTGCCAAAAATCCACCAATCATCTTGGGGCCTAGCTTGACGATTTTGCGCACGTCGCACCGAATCATCATCAAAAAGATCATACCATATAAAATATTGTTGCGTGTATTGCCATAAGCAGCAGAGGTTTCTGCCAAATCCCACAGATTCATGGTACAAAGCACCATGCAGAGGAGGTACATGAGCACGATGGGAGGGGCAAATTTGAAGAGCTTACTGCCGGTGGTCTTTTCCAGTCCGACAAGTGTGGCAGCCAGAGCCACCAACACTGCAAAATAAGTAAATCCTGAGGTAATCATAACAATTCTCCTTCTTTATTCAACTTTATTTGTTATTTAGGGCAACATCGTGAGATGGGATTCCGAAATCCCTTTGATTCCAAACCCAGCCTCGGTGGAAACCGTAATTTCCTTCTCACGGAAGAGAGCTCCCCCTAAAATGGGGTCCTCTTTGCACAAAACAGGGCCGTCGAGGTCGATTTTCGTGATAATATTCTTGGCACAGGCGAGGTGAACCGCAGCGTTCACCGAAATTTTCGCCTCTAACATGCACCCGATCATACATTCCACTCCGTAAACCTCGGCAGCAGAAGCAATTTTCAGACCGTTGTAGATCCCACCACACTTCATGAGTTTGATGTTCACCAAATCGGCAGCTCGATTTTGCATGATGGTGAGGGCATCTTGAGGGGAAAAGACGCTCTCGTCGGCGAGAACAGGGACATAGGAGCGCTCGGTGACGTAGCGCATGCCCTCAATGTCGCTTGCGTGGACAGGTTGCTCCACAAATTCGATGTCCAGACCCTTCTCCTGCATTTGATTGAGCAGTCGCACTGCTTCTTTCGGAGACCACGCCTGATTTGCATCGATACGGAGCAAGCAGTCGGAGCCAATCACCTTGCGAATGGCAGAGAGACGTTCCACATCGAGGGAGGGATCGCTCCCCACTTTGACCTTGAGGCAGTCATACCCACGATCTACGGCATCCTTCGCATCACGAGCCATCTCCTCAGGGGGGTTGACGCTGATGGTAATGTCGGTGGTGATTTGGGTTTTGCTCCCTCCTAGCAGCTGATAAACCGGTGCTTTGTGAAGCTGACCGAAGAGGTCCCACAGGGCGATATCCATGGCAGCTTTTGCGCTAGAATTGTGCAGCACACATCGTTGCACAGCCTGCATCAGATCCTCGAAATCTTCCACATTTCGTCCTACAACGGTCTTGATGATGTGATCTTGGAGCGCACCGAGAATGGCTCCGGTGGTATCTCCAGTAATCACGCCGGTGGGTGGCGCCTCGCCGTAGCCGATATTTCCGGTATCGGTGTAGACCATAACCACGACGTCCTCGACAGAGCTCACCTCACGCAGAGCTGTTTTGAAGGGGACCCGTAGTGGAACGGAAATTCTGCCAAGCTTCACTTCGGTAATCTTCATTTTCTCACTCTCCTCTCAAAAATCCAATGGCCCCTCGAAAGGAGCCATGTGGTATAAAAATATTATAGCATAATTTCCCTGTAGAATCAAGGAGTTCGCACAGTTTAGGCATTATGACGAAAAAGTGAGGAAGTTTCGCAAGGTGGGCGAAGGGTCGGCGAACTCGCCGAGGGGTTGTCCTCGCCTGTGAAATCAGGTTTTTTCTTTGAGAATGTTGAATTCTAGTTGTCGTATCTTGATATTTTCTACTTGACCGTAATTTCTTCTATCCTTCGTCCAAAGTGGGTGCAACCTTATTCTTCCCTTTGACCTCATAGAACTTGGCAAAACGATCGCTATCCACAGGCTTGAGACTGGACGCAGCACTGAGCACCACAGCTGTGATCTTAGCACTCTGGTTTTCATCTAGAAAACTTCTCACTGCTGGCGGGAGACTGCCTGCCCAAATCGGAAAGACAAGCAGAATTTCCTCATTTTCGATGGGTTTTGGATAACTTATTTGGTGTTTTTCCTTGCGTGCAGAGGAAGCACCTGCTTTCAAAAAGTGAATGGCACCACTCCAGTCGTGACCATCGTCGATTTTGTGTGGAATTGTTTGACTGCGCTCGGCGAGTTCTGTGGCGATTTTCTGGCTCTCCCCTGATCGGGTAAAATAATAATACTGCATCTTTTCTCCTTTATATGGTGGTTGATTTTGATAAAGCTCGGCGAGTTCGCCGAGCTTATGTCTCTTTGCTTTGAGTCGGCGAACTCGCCGACCTATCCCTCTTCTGGGTGATTTTTCAAATATTCTGCCATAGCTTTCTCCACTAAATTGCGTTTCTCGAAATATTTATGGTAGAAATCAAGGGCTTGATCCACCACCATAGCCGGATTGTGATGATTTGGCAGCTTTTTGCGTAAAACCTGTTTCATTTTCGCCATATCAGAGACCGTTTTGTCCTCTTTTGGCGCCTTGTATTGAGAGGAGAAGATGTGCTCGAGCCCCTCTTCATCGAAATTTTGCCCCTTCACTCTACCCTCTCGGAGAGCGAAAACCGTGGCAACCAACTTGGCTGATGTGAGCTCATTTGCATATTCACCGAGCAGTTTTTGCTCATCGTTCGAGAGTTTGGCTAGCTGTTCCCCACTATTTATGCTCAAAACTCCACTGTTGATCTGCTCCTTGAGGTCGGGGTGAAGCTGAGAAATCTGGTGGTATCGGAAAATCTGGCGCTTGGAGACCTCGGGAGCATCATCGGCTTTGAGCAGTCCTTCATCTCGGAGCTCGGCAATGCGCTCTTGGGTTTTGCCCTTTGTCAAGGAGTAGTAATGGCTCCAACCTTGGATCCTGTCTGCGATTGTGAGCTCACGGCTGACGATATTCGTCAGAGCGAAGATACATTTTGCCTTCTCATCGTCGCAGTCGGTGATGATTTTAGCCGGAATATCGCTCAAACCAAGGGCAACCGATGCCTTCCAACGGTGTTCCCCTGCTAAAATCTCATAAAAACTCTCTTTTTCCTTGTGATGACGGACGATGATGGGGTGAAGCACCCCGAATGTCTCTACCGAAGCCATCAATTCTTGGAATTTTTCATCCTCCCAAGGCGAGAAATCGTACTCCTCTTTCATGGTGAAGACCTCGAGTTTGTTGCAGGGAAGGCGATAGAACCCCTCTGCTTCACGTCGGCCCCCTGAAATATCGCTCGGATTTTTCGAGGTGGTCAGATTCGAACCGGGCAGATTCATGTTGATTAAATATTCCTCACCGGTTCCGTTGAGGTTGAAATTCGATTTTGCCATACCTTTTCTCCTTTTCTGGTATTTTTAGTGAAATCTATCATATTTTTTTGATATTGAGTGGAATTTTATTTCCCCTCTGCTAAATTTCCAATTCTTTCCTTGAGTTCGTCCACAAAATCCCGATAATCTTGGGTGGTGTTCCCTGATGGATCGTGACGGACAATGTCTAGTTTGGCTTCGACGTATTCGGAGGCTCGCTCGGTGTCTCGAATCCGTGTTTTAAATAAGTAGGAGCCCATTCCCCTCTCCACAACAGTGGTCAAAATATTGTCGTGTCGCTTACTTTTGACCCGATGTGGAGAATATTTCGTCCGTAATACCCCTGCAATCTCGAGTTTTCGATAGGGATTGAGGTTTTTGATGGTGAAAATGGTCTCGAAGAGCTCGATAGTGGCTTCGATGGCTGACGCTTCCGGAAAGGTTGGGATCACAACATACTGACAGGCATAGAGTGCGTTGAGGGTGAGCAGGGTGAGGGTAGGGTTTGTGTCGATCAGGATGAAATCATACTCACGGTCGAGGGTTTTGAGGGCTCTTTCTAAGAGGCGATGATCGGCATTTTCCTCCCCTAATAGTTCTGAAATGGTGACTTTTCCCTCTTTTGTGAGGAGTTTTCCAATGTTTTTAGAATGTATATGGATGTTTTTTAGCAAATCATCCACGTCACCTTGTTCTTGCTCGTGTCCTAACAAAAGGAGCTCAATTTTCGCCCAATTGTCAGCAACAATGGAAAATTCATCATCTTTGATGCACTTATTGCCGAGCCAACCATATAATTGGTTGGAGGCACGCACCAAATCACCGATGGCGCTCGGGACAATGGCCTCTTCGAGGGTGCAATCCCCTTTTAGGACGTCTAAAACGCTGAGACTGGTGCTGTCATTTCGCTTGATTTCCAAGGGCTCGCCGAGATGTCCTGCCACCATATCAAGGTTTCGCTGGGCATCGAGGTCGATCATCAGGACCTTGAACCCCTGCTCGGTGAGCACCGAAGCCGTGGCAGCCACCGTCATGGTCTTGCCAACACCGCCTTTTTGGTTCGCAAAGGTGATTATGCTCATATTTTTCCCTCTTTTCCTGTTTTTTTCAGTATAACACATCTTATACCATTTTTGCAAGGTTTTTCTTATGGAAGTTCTAACTTTTTCCACTCAGTTATCATAATTTTCTTGACAGTTCCCCCCGTTTTGAGGTATAATAGAGGTGATATTTTAGAAAAGAGGTGGGTTTGTGGCTAAAAAAAGCAAGGAAATCGAAGAACAACAGAGTATTTTCGATCAGGTTTCTCTCGAAAAAACACCCTCCCAACAGCTCCCATCTCAACCCATTCCGGTCAAACCCTCCGAGGTCAAGCGAAATCTTTCCGAAGAAATGGCACTCAATGACCCTACGAAAATCATGGAAAATCCACCTCTTCCCGACGAAGTGAAGAAGGATGGAACCCATATTTTTAATGAAGTGATCAATATTTCGGCAGAAGAGATGTCGGAATCGGTCAATATTGAGCTCGAACCGTTGGGATCCCTCCCAGTTCACCACAAAATGGTGCTCTCCTATGAGGGGGAATTTGCCGAAAAATTGGGGAGCTTCGACCGTGAGGTCATCGACGCCATCGCCACCCTCGCCCCACATACTCAGGTGATCTCGTCCACCACGATTTACCGAGTCATCACCGGAAAACAAGAGGGTTCCATCAACCTCGAGCACCGAAAAAAAGTGGATCAGTCCATGGAACGCTGTGGAAATTACGTGGTGTCCATCGATTTGACCAACCAATATCTCGAGGCCAATCCCAGTGAGCTCGGAAATACCAAGTCCATGACCTACAGTGGTCGGCTGATAAGTTTCGAAAAAGTGGAAAAAAAGGCAAAAAACGGCAGTAATACCTACTATAAAATACTAAGTATCCCACCCATTTTCCGTCTTGCCGAGTCCATCGGAAAGGTGAGCCAATTTCCGCTCACCCTGCTCGACACCCCCATCAAAAAAACCGATCAAATTATCGCTGTCCAGAGCTTTTTGCTCCGTACCATCGACCAAATGAAGAAGGGGGAACTCGATTCTCGCACCATTTCGTGGGAAATCCTGTACGAAATCGCCGAAATCGACCTCACAAAGCGACAATATAAGCAAAGAGTGCGAGAAAATGTCTCCACCATTTTGACCGACTGGGTGACCAAGGGATTTATCCTAAGTTTCGACATTCAGACCGCAAAAAAGAACAATATTCTCAGGATTGAGTTCTAACTGTCCTAAATGGCGGATTCTTTTGCGGGATAATCCTTCTTTTTCACCTATTTCGAGGTAAAAATCGGTGAAAGCTCTAAAACAAGATTCCATGACGTTAAAAACACAATAGCATGACGCTCCCATAAATCAAAAGCATAATAACATGACATGACGAACAGAATCAAGACACAACCAGAAAAAACGGTTCAAATAGTTGCAGAAATAGCCATTTTCGTCCATTCTGAACCAAAATATTTCGCTTCCATTCTAAAACAGAATAACATGACATTCCAACAATTCAAACCCACAAAAACATGACAACACCAGACAATCAAAATGACAATTCCATGACAGCTACGCTCCAAAAACAAGATAAGATGACGCAATTTTCAAAGATATGTTAAAACAGTTAAATTTTAGCCATTTTCTCTATTTTATCGATTCAATCGTGATATTTTATTGCAAATATCGAAAATCCACCCTCTCTTGACGGAGGGTTTTTTTTATGTTTTAATTAAAATATTAAGTTGCGTGTACAGAAACGTACAACTTTTCGCCCTCCCCCACCAAGGGTATAGGGACTTTTTGTAAAGGAGAATGACATGACATTTCAAACCGTTTATGCCGACACCATCGAGCAGAAATCTAGTTTCCTGCGCCTGCCCAAGGGTTTTACCACCGATCCAGTGCTCAAAAAGCTCAGCAATGACAGCAAATTCCTCTATATGTTGCTTTTAGACCGCCTTTCCCTCTCAAAAGCCAACAATTGGACCGACTCGACCGGTCGGGTCTACATTTATTATACCATCGAAGAGGCGTGCGAGATGCTGGGCAAAAGTCACGCCACCGTGGTGCGTCTCATGGCGGAACTCGACGAGGTCAAAGGGGTTGGTCTGATCCAACGCAAACGTCAAGGTCTTGGAAAACCTGACATCATTTATGTGAAATACATCTCAGAAACCGTCGAAAAGGAGAAGAAAGTTTCCAAAAAAGTCGATGTATCAGTAGGGGAGAGCGAAAAATTTTGCGTTAAAAATGAGATTTCAAGAAGTATCAAAAGTACCATTCCAGAGGTGCCAAAAGTTGAAGCAATTAAGACAGATAAAAACAATCCAGAGATGATTAACTCTCTCCCTCCCTCAAACCCTCCCAAAAACAAACTTTTTATGAAGAAAGACAAAAGAGAGAGGGGAGAGAGAGAATATAAAGTCTCAAGAAAGCAAAACCCTCAGGGCAACCCAACTCTTCCGTCCGATTGTCTGGAAAATGGGGAGAGAATCGACATAGCTCAAGTGGCGCAGGAGTTGCAGCGTGACCAGGTGCTCCCGTCCAATTATCTGGGAAATCGAGAGAAAACCGGCATAGCCATCGAGATTTTGACAGATTTAGAGGGGGAAAGGTTGAAGTTTCAGCATGGGGAGATTAGCGAATTCGATCTAAGGCTTCATACTCTTTTTTGTGATGTCCTCACCCAGATGCTGACCACTCAGGGGACCCAGTTGGCGAAAGGGATCAGTTTTAGTCAACGTAATATTTATGAAAAAGTGCAGAAAAATTTGGAAATGAGCGGTTCTCCTGTCAATTTATATGATTTTGCGGGAAATACCATTCAGGACTACAAGAGGGGAGCGGAACAAGCAGAAATTCGGCATCCGTTTTCTTATATGAAATCTTGTATCCTATCTGCGCTGCAAAGTGGAAATTTATCTCAGCACGGGGAGTATGTTCGGCAGGTGGAGCAGGGGATGTCTGGGAGTGCAGTGGTTCAGGGGTATTCGTCTGAGGCCTTTCAGAGGAGATGAAGGAGACCTGCGTCGAGGTGAGAGGGAAGTGCTCTGCTTGCATGACGTTCCATGAGGTTCTTTGATATTCTTGGTGACGAGGAGTTTACAAGAATTCTCAGTTCTAGTGAGAAAGTCGGCGAGTTCGCCGAGGGGAATGGTGAGTTAACGGGAGGTCGGCGAGCTCGCCGACCTTAGAGAGGATGACAAAGTGTTGTAGTGGAGTTCCCCTCGCTTAAACAACAACGACAGACTATGAAGATCATTTTTGCTCGGGGGTACTCTTCTGAATGTCGGTCAAAAAGAGCGATGTCAAGAAAAATTTCACTGCTCCCATTTTCAGTCGTGGGGGCTGACTCACCAATGATTTAGAAAGGGTTTTTTATGAATCTATTTGACATCATAGAAAAGGATATCTTTTCCTTATTGGCTTCCAAGAACAAAAGATTATACTTCGAATCTTTGACCGTGCTGTGGGATTTGTATCAAGATCGGGTCAAAATCGAGCACAAACTCTATTTGCGTGCCTTGGTGGAACACCTCGAACCCCAGAGCAACCTCGAATTCTTTGACGAGGAGGAAATGAACCCCGAAGAACGTGCCAATCTGCGTGGAAAGGCCTCCTTTCTTATCCGGAAATTGCTGCAAAAAGGGTGGATTGTGAGCGAATTTAGCACAGAATACGAACGATACTACACCGTCCCAGATTACAGTTCGAAATTGCTTGACCTCTTCCACAGCCTGCAAGAGAATCAGCCTTCGAGAGGATTTTCCTATGTTTACGGCACCTATGCCGCCCTCAAAACGGCCCAAGGAGAGGGGAGTCCCGAAGAAAAAGTGCGTACTTTGGCGCTGTCCTATCAAAATACTCAGGATTTAATCAAACTTTTGAAGAGCGTGTATCACAACATCAAACGTTATGTCAAAGAGCAATTTGAGTTAGAGCACGGTAATGATGTCCTTGCCATGTATTATGATGATTTCATCAAAAATGTTTCGGAAACCTATATCAGACCACTCAAAGTCAGAGAATCCATTCCGAAATATCGTGACTTCATTCAAGGTACGCTGAAAATTTGGTTGGAGGATCGTGAGGTCTGGACGGCAATGGTGGAGGCAAACCTAATCGAGCAGCAAGACGGTGATTTTGAAACTTCTGCAGCCGAAATGAGTCGTAAAATTCACTGGATTATCGAGCAATATGATCATCTTGCAGTGGATTTACTGGATGAAATCAATCGAGAACTCAACAGATATACACGAATTGCCACCCAAAAACTAAAAAATCTCTCCAGTTACGATCACAACACAAAGGGGGACTTGATTTATTTGCTGCAAGTCTTGGCAAAAGAGGAAACGATCTCCCCCCAGGTACAAGATCATTTTCAGTTGGGGACACAGGAATTTTTGGATGTCAAAAGTTTGTATCATCGCAAAAACCCCGCCCCGAAACAGATGAAATCCCCCCTTGTCATCGAAAGCACTGAACTTTCTGCTGTAGATCAACAACAAATGGAGGCTCTTTTATTTCGCCCCTATGGAAAAAAAGAGGTTGACAGTTTCATGCAAGATCTCTTCGGCGCACGCCAGACACTCCAGTCCGAAGATTTCCCCTTTGACCAAGAAAAGGGATATATCATGAGTTTTTTGTCTGTTCTATACCAAGATGACCCCAAATGTTTTTACAATATCGAATATTTGGACGGATTTTATCAATTGCAACCCTATCGCATTCCGAAGATGGTATTCACACGAAAGGAGAGTTTATGATTTCGTTACAAGAAGTATTTGGTCTTAGCAGTGCTGAAGGGGAGCAATTTCGGCGGGTTGCTAATGATTTGGTGAGCCATACCTTTCTCTTGCGCAGTGTTTTGACCAAAGAAGGGGAGAAAGTTCACAGAAATCCCGATTATCTCTTTGTGGAACGTCATGTTGAGGTATTTGAGTCCTATTTCCTCTTTATGGATTGGCGACTTGTGCTGGATACCCACAACGGATATTGCTACCTGCTCAGTGAACATGGTGGAAATCGTTTGACCCTCACTAAGGATCAGACAGCACTCTTTCTCTGTTTGCGCCTACTTTATGAAGAAAAATTGGCAGATCTCGGGTCGGAAACCGATGTGGTGGTCTCGCTTCAAGAGATTTTGGACAAAATGATCACCGACTTCGGAATTTTGAAGGGGTATAACAGACAAAAAATGGGGGCAGATCTCTCCACTTGTTTGCATTATCGGGTGCTCATGAAAAAGAAAGGGGGGCTGCAATCCACCGACTCCCTCTTTGTCATCATGCCCACCATTCTCACTGCAGTTCCTACCCAACGGTTGCACGGATTGGTGCAAAATTTGAAAAAAATGGAGGAAGAGCAACATGAAACAGCTCAATCGAGTGCTTCTGATCAACTGGCTCCATTATGATCACACCTTGGTGGACCTCAAACAGGTCAATTTTTTCACAGGGAACAATGGGTCGGGAAAGTCGGCTTTTTTGGATGCCCTCCAAGTAGTGCTCTTGGGGGAAACCAAGTCGAGTAACTTCAACAAAGCAGCAAACGATCGCTCCGAGCGCACCTTGGAGGGATATTTGCGTGCCGATCGGTCGGAAAACTCCCCTCGCAGTCGCCGTGGAAAGGATTTTTGCTCCTATCTCGTTTGCGAGTTTTATGATCAACAAAAGGACAATTACTTTGTTTTGGGGGCTGTCTTTGAGTGCTACCAAAATGGCGAGATCCACAAACGTTTTTTCCTCTATGATGGGACAATCCCCGACCATCAATTTTTAGAGCAAAAGATTGCAATGGACATCGATAAACTCAAAAAATTCCTAAAATCCACCGACCCAGATGGGATACTGACCGAAAAACAATCCACCTATCGAGAACACATGATGGCACGCACCAATGTGTATGATCCCAAGTTTTTCTCTCTGCTCAAAAAGAGCATCGCACTCAAAGAAGTGCGAAAAATTGAGGATTTTATCACTGAAAACCTCTGTGACGTTCCACCTCCACCCGATATTTACGAGATGCAGGAAAATATTCGCAACTACAAAGACCAAGAGCGCATGGCAGAGAGGGAAGCCGAAAAATTGCAGGATTTAGTGGAAATCTGCAAAACATTTGATCAGGTCACCAACATCAGAGGGGTGCTGACCCAACACGAGTTTCTTGTTTTGTGGGGGGAACAAGAATTATTGCGCCAAACGGTTTCGCAGTTAGAGAGAGAACTCCAACAGCTCCACGACAAATCCAGTCAACTCGATAACACCCTCGCCACCGTGCAAGAGCAAATCACGAGCGCAGACCAAACCCGTCAATCCCTTTGCTATCAACGGGATAACAGCGACGAGGTCAAGGAGCAACAGCGTTTGGAAGCACTCTTAAGCGCACTGGTCACCCAAGCAAACAAACTCAAAACCCAACTAGATCACAGCCTTGCAGAACTTCGCACCGAGGCAAACTGGGTGGTGGAGTTCTGTCAATCCATTTTGAGGAGCAGTACAACCTTTGAATCGCTCTGCGCCCAAGCCGAAGAGGTCAAAGGGTGCTATGATCAGCTTTGCGCTCCCGATTCCTCATATTTTGGGGAGAAATCGCAATTATTCGAGGGGGCACACCAGAAAACAGTGCCATTTTGTAAATTGTTGCAAGAGATTTCGGCAGACACCCGTCAAAGACGCAAACAGCTCCAAACCGAGTTAGAGCAAATTCAAATCGCCATTCAATCTCTGCAAAAAAATATCAAACGCTATCCCGTCGGCTTGGTGGAACTGCGTGACCGATTGAGAGCCGAACTCCAAACACAAAATCCCACTTGCGAGGTGGAGATTTTGGCAGACCTGCTGGAATTGACCACAGGGGAAGAGGGGTGGCGAGCCCCCATCGAGGCATATTTGAACACCCAGAAATTTTATTTACTGGTGTCACCCGAGTGCTATGGTCAGGCGATTTCCCTCTTTGATGACTGGAAAAAAGGGTTCTCCGAGCAGAGTTTTGGCTTGGTTGACCTCGAAAAACTGAGGAAAAAGGGGGGAACCACCCCCCACGATCGCTCCCTCGCCCACAAAATCCAGACCGAGAATCCACTGGGGCGTGCCTATATCGACTATCTTTTGGGTCGTGTGGTGGCTTGCCAAACCCCAGAGGAACTGCGTGGTCACACGGTGGCAGTCACCCAAAGTGGACTGGTATATCAAGGGTATGTCTTGCGAAATTTCCCCCAAAAATTGCTACAATCTGCTTACATCGGCAAAAAAGCCATTGAATTACAGCTCAAACAAATGCAAAACCAGCAAGAACGGTTGCTTGCAGAGCAGACACAGCTCACCTCGCAGTGCGCCCCCTTTGAGCACGAGATCCATCGAGAGTGGCTCATCAAAGAGAGATACTTAAAGCAAGATCTCACCGAGCGTGCCCAAGACCATCTGGATTATCTGGAAAATAGCGAGGAGCAGGCAAGCACCCAGCAAGCCCTCTCGAAATGCGATCTCTTTTGGCTTGGAGAATTACAACAAAAAATCGAGGGGTTGGAGGGAGAGATCGCTAAACTTTCGAGACAAAAAGAGACGAATTTGGTGGAAATCGGTGGGGTTCGAGGGAAGATAGGCCACCTAGAGGGGGAGCAACTCCCACAAAAACGGCGAGATCTCACCAACCAAGAGAACATGGTCACCCAAAAAATCACCCCACAATTTCGGGACGAAATCGGTCTACCCCGTTATGTGGACGAACTTGCTCGATTGGGGGAAATCCAAACCCTCATCACGAACTTCAAACGAGAGTCGATCGGTCAGAACACACGGCTTGAAAACCAGAAAAACACCCTCCTCCAACAGCGCTTCGCCTACAGTCAAAAGTATCAAACCAGTGCTTATTCCGACGATACCGAGGAGAATACCCTGTACGAATCCGAAAAAATCACCTTGGAAGAGAGCAAACTCCCCCAATATGCGCAAAAAATCAAAGAGGCACGAGAATCTGCGATGGAGCAGTTTCAAAACGAATTTCTGGACAAACTCAAATCCAATATCGATCAGGTGCGCAGTCAGTTGCGTGACCTCAACAGAGCCCTCAAGGGCACTCAATTCGGAAGCGACAGCTATCAATTTAAGGTGGAGCCCGACCCCTCCTATTTGCCCTATTACAAAATGATCACGTCGGACAAACGCATGGAAGGGGACGTGGGCTTTTTCCGTACCGATTTCGACAATGAATTTGCTGATTTGAGGGAAGAAATGTTTTTGCAGTTGTCACAGGCAGAGGGCAATGGTGGTGCTGATTTGGAAAAAAACATCAAACGATATACCGATTATCGCACCTATCTGAAATTCGACATGGAAAGCACCGATAAACACGGGATCAAGCAACTGCTCTCCAAGGTGCTTGCCACCAATTCGGGGGGCGAAACACAGACCCCGTTCTATGTGGCGATGCTTGCCTCCTATGCACAACTATATAAGGTGAATGATATCACTTCCACAGGAAATACCATGAGATTGGTGATATTTGACGAGGCTTTTAGCAAAATGGACAGTGACCGTATCATCGAAAGTGTTGGTCTCATACGCACCTTAAAATTACAAGCCATCATGTGTACCCCACCAGAAAAGGTGGCAGATATTATGCCAGAAGTGGATCAAACCATTCTATTTACCCACCAAAATTTCCACATGAATACACTTCCATTTCAAAAGGAACACGAGATATGAAACAAGAACCCCATCTATTGCGCCAGCTCATCGCAAAATTGGAACGCTCCAAACAGTTTCGCACCCCACACGAGGGCAAAGGGGTCTATTTGACCAAGGAAAATATCGCAGGGTATCAAAGTGAAAAACTGGAATCTGCCAAGCAATTCCACCGAGTGGCAGAGGGTCTTGAAGAGCTAGGACTCATCACTTTGCAGTGGGAAATCCCAGAAAAAGTGCTATCCCGTGTGACCTTGAACCCCAAACAGGTGGATAAATCATACCAAACCTTAGGGCAGACACCCCCTTGGGTTGAGGCGCAACGTGCGATAGAATCTTTGGAGGTGGAGCTTCGCAGTTTAGAGAGTGCGTGGCTCGTACTGTGGCGTGACCACACCCTATCGGAAATTCAAGGAAATTGGAAAACCCCCTCCTTTGTGCAAAAAGGGGATGGATATTGCTCGCATTTTTGCAAATTAATCTGCGCCTATGATAAATTATCGGGGGAATCCATCAGCCAAAGACAGTTTAGCATCCAAGTCTTTCACAACAGCAAAGATCTCGAGAAAGTCTATTGGGAGGATTTTCTCAAACTGTGTCTTAAGTTCCACCCCGAACTCTCCCAAATCCCGAGCGACCAACCCCTCTCCCACCAAGAGACCTTGGCTTGTTTGGGGCTTACTCCTCGGAGTGAACTTGTGGAGCTCTCGGGGGAGGTTGCAATCACCTATCCCGAGGGGGTGTTGCAGGTGGGAGCCGTGGGGGGTGAGAGCCTTGGGATTTCGGCAGGAAACTGCGAGATGATCCAATCCATCCAATTTCCAAGTCCGTGCCAACTGCTTTTCATTGAGAACAAGACAAATTACGACCTCCTGCTCCCCCACAGAGCCAAAGACCAAGTGCTGATTTATCACGGAGGGTTCTTGGGAGGGAGCAAGCGCAAATTTTTTCAAACACTTTCGCAATGGACGAGGAGCGATACCACGGTTCTCTTTTGGGGGGACATTGATTTGGGTGGTTTTTTGATGTTCGAGGGCTTGCAACAAATCTTCCAAACCATCAAACCCCACCGTATGGGATCGAACGAGGTGGAGCAATTTGCACACATGGGGCTTGCCCGAGAGCAGGGATATTTGGAGAAATTACGGGGGTATCGGTTGGAAGGGCGATTCCCAGAGTTCGGGACTGCCATTGAGGAGATTTTGAGGGTTGGGGTTACCATTGAGCAAGAGGTGATGTTGTAGGGGATCTGGATGGGAGAGGTTGGGCTGAAAGGAGGATGTCCACATGACACAAGAAACAATACTTGATCTTCAAACCATTGTACAACGAATCATTCAAACGGTGGATTCGGAAGAAATCTATTTGTTCGGCTCTTATGCTCGCTCGGAAGAAACCACCGAGAGCGATTATGACATCTTTGTGGTACTCAAGGATTCCGAAAGACGACTCCTTGAATGCGAGCAAGCCCCTCTGTCACCGACAAAACTCTCACCCTCACCGTCAATCAGGTGGGCGGAGTGTATCGGTGATGGTGAGTAACGGAGTGGATTATACCCGAGGGCTTCAGACCCCTTACGACTTGGCGCAGACCCCTCAAGGGAAGGGATACATTTTCGTGGATGTGGATGCAAAAACCCCCACAACCGACCTGGTCACCTCTTCCGAGATGACCAGAATCATGTCCGATCTCCTCGAAACCTCCCTCGCAGGCTCCACTGCGACCTCCTGCTCCTTTGGTTATACCTCGAGTTATGCCTACAAAGATCCTCTCGGCTACTTTGCAGCGGCAGGGATTGAGCTCAACAAATACAATTATCCGATGAATGCCAATGGAACCACGATGTCCTCCACCTATTACCCAAACTACCTCCCCGGCGAGTATTATTACGCAGCCGACAGCGATTACCCCAACAATCTCTACGTGAGCGGCAACACCTACTACAGCGCAGGTCGTCTGCTCGGCGCTGAGGTTGTGGTGACCTCTGGCGGGAACGAGCTCACCAACACAGGCACCCCCACCTTATTCGACCGTAATGACTGGCCCCTTGCCGACATGACCGACCTCGACGGCATCGAAACCGACGATGGGTATGCCGATATCATCGGGGTTGCGAGAAATGCGGGGTATTCCAGCACCGAACTCAAACTTGTCCACCCCTTTTTGGAGGGTTCTGTGGGGCAATCCCTGACAGTGGAAGAGCTTGAAGCCTATATCTTCACCATCAGTCAGACCACCACCGACCACAATAACGACCACATTGACGCCGAAAACGACCCCGATACCATCAAAAATAAGAGTTATATCATCGTGAGCGACCCCTTTGCCGCCGATGTGCAAGCTCTTTTGGGGGACAAAGCCAAGGTCATCATCAGCGGGGCGGGAGACTCGGATCATCTTGCGGTGGATGCTTTGTGCAAGCAGATCGACCAAGATTTCACCTTTTATTGTAGCGACACCACCAAACGTGTCCTCGACGAGGACGTCGACCTCTACATCGACGATAACGAGGTCAATCTCTACTCCATTCGTGTGCCACGGTATTATCAAACCACGGTAAATTACGAGCCAGAAGAGCACGAAGTTTGGGAGACCATCATCACTACAGGCGCCCCATTTACGAGGAAAAAGAGACCCCGATTATCCTACAAATCGGGGAACAAAACGAAAATTTCGACCGTTTATATGTCTATATCGACAATATGCAGGATGATGTGGAGCGATTGCGTACCGTGGATGTCTCCACCCAAGCCTCCGCCTCCGCAGGGCTCGATACCATCTACAACACCATCAACGACGCCTCCCTCAACCGAGGGCGGTTGGGTGCTTACGACAATCGACTGCAACACGCAATCAACGTCAACCGAACCACCACTGAGAATCTCACCGAGGCAGAATCCCTCATCCGAGACACCGATGTCGCCGAAGAAATGATGAAATACACCAAAAATAACATCCTTTTGCAAACTTCGCAATCCATACTATCCCATGCCATGATGCTGCCTGAAGGGGTTTTGCAGTTGTTAGGATAAAAGAAGCGGGGCAGACCTAGGTCTGCTCGGTTGGTTTGTTGGGAAAGGTGAAGGGTTTGCGACACCACAGGCGAATTTGATGAACCGAAACACCAGCCAAGTACATCTCGATGAGGGACTCCTCCACCGAGCTTTCACGGCGCTGATACCTCTCAATAATGGCAGTTTCGAAGTGTGGACCACGGAGTTTTGGAGCATTTAGTGTCACATCTCTGGAAGTTGTGGTGAGATACCGCGGATAATGACAGCTACGATAGCCCTAACATTCACAGGATCGTCCTACTTGCTAGCGATCAAAACTTGCTCTGCCTCGGCATTTAAGAGCTCGTTGAGGGTTTCTTCCACGGGGCCACGGACTAATTCTTCGGTTGGGTCTTGATTTAGGTGCGCTAAAGTAGCGCTACCACCAGCCAAAACAAGTTTTGGGGTGTCAATTCTATCATTTCTTTAGACATAATTTGTCCCTCCTGAATGGGGTGCTTGGTAACTTCATTTTATACCACAAGTGCACTTCCAAGGTCGCAGGAAATTTCTAACTATGTCTACCTTTTTAGGCGATTTATAATTTACGAAACTTATTGTACATTATCTGATTTTAAATCCGTAAATGTAAATTCTAACAGCAAACTACTGCGTATAAGGATTTATTTCAGAAACTAAGGGTTCTTTCACAATTGCCTGTACCCAGTGCATCATTGTGACCACTGAGGGTTTAATTTCAGCTATTAAATTGAATACATCGTCTTTATTTAGATTTCCACGAATGTCAATGAAGTGAATCTCAGAAAAATGAGGTGCTAAGAAACTTGCTACTGGACGAGTGAATGAATCACATAAACAAACCATTTTTCTGGTTTCTTTAATTTTATGGTTCACTATTTTACAGTGACCTTTAACAATTAAAGAATAGACTCCATATGGATGTAAGTCATAATAGCACCAATCGAAATGAACGGGGAAAAGCAATGATTTTTCTGCTGAACCACGAATGCTAAAATTCTCTCCTTCACAAATCCAACTATAGTCAGTCTTATACTTCGGTAAGATCAGCTCAAAATCATCTAAACCCGCATAAAGCAGTCCTGTTTGCTTTCCGTAGCTACCAAGAAATATATCGGGATAGGTTATAACATCGTAATTACTTATCTCAAATTTACTGTGATCTAAGGTTACTCCCAACATATCTTCTATTTTTTCACAAACCTTTTGCGTGGCATGAAAGGCCGTACTTGTTCTCCAGTGGTGGTCAGTCCTAAAAAAAACTTCTAGTGAATTGATCTTTTCTTCAGCCATTGTTTTTCTATAATCGTACACTGACACCCCTTTTTCTTCGAGTTTTTCAACTATAATGGTTGCCCCTTCATTGAGTCCCTCTTTTTGATCCGTATAGAGAGAAAGGTTAACCGATGATAATTTATTCGGTAGTAGAACAAACAAAAAAGGGATTTCGCGCTCAGATAGATAGTGATTGAATTGACTGATGTTTTCCGCTGTTGTTTCAACTCGATTGAAATCCCATTCGACAAATTCATGCTCACATAACCACTTCGTATTTTCTCCAATTTTATAGATATTGTTATAACATTTTTGATCCAAAAACTCAATCAGAGGCATCTCTTTTTCGTCTGGTAATTCTTCCTCCCAAAAGTCAATCTCACGTCCCATGACATAATAATTGTCCAGATAAATCATTGGATTTTGTCCATTCTCATATAGTTCCTGATAGTGTTTTAATTTTGTAGTTACTGCTATCGCCTCAGCTGGCATATCACTTGGCTTGAGCAAAGAAAAACTTGCTTCATTTTCTCCACGCAAATAAGCAGTGTATGATTTTATTCTCGCCTGAATTTCTTCTGGCGCCTCCGCAAACAATGTTGATCCTTTTTTGAAAAATCTCTGAATATTTATGACCGAATTACTCTCTTTTTCCTCAAAAACTTGAGCCTCAATCTGGTTCCCATATAGTCTTGATGTGATTATTATACCAAGAGAAGGGTAATGTTCAATGGCATAATCAAATGACATAATGGGTATTCCGTTTAATTTTTCTCCCTGCTTGTCTGTTGCGTTATCGCAAATACCCACAGGTAAAGAGAGTTTTTTCTTTCCAAACCATTGAAGCATGTTCAAGCAGTCTGCCCCTGAACCAAAGAAACAAATTGCCTCCTTATCTTTGCATAGTTCGATAATTTCTTGCTCCAGTTTCTTTGCTTTATCATATTTAATGTTATTCATGCTAACACTCCTAAACTCTGTTTGTTTAAATTGTAACACAAAGTTCGCCAGTAAGTCAAGTCTAATCCCACTCCATTTGTCCTTGAGGTTGAGGTTTGGTGAGGGGTGAGTTCAAACTCAACATAAAACGGAGCAGACCGAAGACTGCTCCGTTTTATTTGAATATGACTGCAATTATGCGAACATTTTCATAATATTCGCCACAAGCAGCCCCTCACCGGTTCCCACAACGTAAGCGATCAGCACCATGAGCACTCCCACGGGAACGAGGGCAGGGCTGTACGAGTCGGCAAGGTTTGCGACACCACAGGTGAACATGTCTAGCTTGAAAATCTTTGCCATCACGATCATGATAGTGGAATGGATAGCCTAAATTACGAAGCCGGCAGCGATCCAGAGAGGTTTCGTAGCTTGACGCAAGAAAATATCCTTGCTGTTGTCACTCAAGGGAAAATCGCCACCTAGGGCACAACCTCCTCGGCGAGGACAAAAGTTGTCACAATTGTCATAAAAAGTTTGTGTTGACTAGGGGGACTCCATGTTTTCACCAACTACCTTGAAATTTAGCGATAAGGAGATTAAGTTTAGACCCGAGTATGTCGATATATAGAACAGTGCATGAGGGGAGGAGACCGAAATGAATCTGATAGACTTGAAAGAAATCGAGCAGTTTTGTGCTGACCTTGCCATTAAGGCGGGCGAGAAAATCATGGAGGTCTACGATGACCCCAATTTGTTCTCTCAAACAGAGGTCAAAGGGGATAAAAGTCCATTGACCCTTGCGGATAAGCGAGCAAATGACCTGATTGTGGCAGGATTAAAGAAAAAATTTCCTGATTTCGCCATTCTGTCCGAGGAAGAAAAAGACGACCTAAGCAGACGGGAGAATCCCTTCTGCTTTATTGTCGACCCCTTAGATGGTACCAAAGAATTTATCAAAAGAAACGGACAATTTACCGTCAATATCGCTCTTGCCGAGCACCAAAAGGTGATCATGGGTGTGATCTACGTCCCTGCTACTGGAGATTTATACTATGCTTCCAAGGAAAACGGAAGTTTTTACAAGAGTCCACAGGGAGAGGTCGCTCAAAACAAGGTTTCTACCCAAGTGGGGTTAAGAGAGCCTAGCAAAATCCGTCTTGTGATGAGTGCTTCCCATGGAGCGCCTGAAATGGATGCACTGATCGAAAAATATAACTTCACCAATTTTGTGAAAATGGGCAGTTCCCTCAAGGGTTGCCTTGTGGCACGAGGGGAAGCTGAAATTTATTATCGCCACGGTCCTACCTGTGAGTGGGACACAGCTGCCATGCAATGTATTGTGGAAGAGGCAGGTGGAGTATTCCGTCAGATGGATGGGAGCGAGATGGTCTATAATCGGGAGAATACCCGAAATGAAAAAGGTTTTTTTGCAATAAATTCGAAAGAAAATCAATTATAATACGAGGAACTATATGATAACGATACAACCCTCTATCTCGGATATCCCCTCTAAAAAATCAGTGGTAATTATTTGGGGGACGAGTGCACAGGCAATCAAATTAGTGCGTTTTTTCAAAGAATATCATTTCGAAGTACACGCATTTTGTAATAATGACCCCGAAAAATGGGGCGAAACTTTCATCGGCTTTCCGATCATTTCACCTAGCGAACTGGAAGATCTAACCAAGGAATCTGGCTTTGATGTCATAATCCAGCTCTTAGGGGACGAAAAATCCTGCTCCGAGATTGCTGCACAAGTAGAGTCTTTTGCCATTAGCAGAATCCTCTACCCAAATGATGCGTGGGATTTTTGCGAAACTTTCGTACAAGAGAAACAGCAACTATCAAAACAAAACGAAGAAACATTAGAAGAGAGGTTGCGAGCTCTTTCTCACGCAAGGGATGTGGACCTGTGCACCCAATTAGAAGAGGGATTTTATCTACCCTATCAAGCGCAATTCTCAGCTAATTTTGATAAAAACAAATCCCTTTTAGTGCAATATCCTTATTTATTTCAAAAGGAAATGATCGCTCCTAGTGAAACAGAGTTTTCTGTTTTTCCAGTAAATGAAGAGAAAATTTACTGTTACCACAAAATGAATGGTAATTACATCTTACTCGAAACCTATTCAGAGCACGAAACTAAGCATTTTTTTGAAAATTTAGATGATCCGATTTTCGTTTCGAATGAATTTAACGAATTTAATCTAAAGTTCTTGGTAGATAACGTAAGAGCGAGCGAATTAGTTGCCCAGGATAACCATATATATCTCCAGTATGACAATATGGAAGAATTTTCTTTTCTATTGTACTATGTCGATTTTGAGCCACTGCTAAAAGATGAAAAAATTGTTTTCCTAATTGGGGAAGAAGAACGAAATCTCTGTCCCATCAATTTCAAAGAAAAATTCAACATTGATTATGATTCCATGGAAGTGCAAGAAGTACAACCTCCTGAAATCAAACGAATTACGGTACAATTGCATCTAAGCCCATTTTCGGGCAATGCACTTATGAACGAGATCTTGGATGGTCATTCTGCAATCTTGAGCGCAAATGGGGGATTCTCAAAATTTGGCTTTTATAATTTTGATGAAAAAAATAATATCCTTCCATTTGAATCTTTTCTAAATGATATGAAAAGAAATATCGATGCAAAGAATATCCCGCAATTAGAGCTCATCTGCTGTCATCTAAAGCTACCTAAACATACACATATGGAACCAAGTGTCGAGACAAAGTTAGAAGCCGCTACCGTTTTTTGGGGGCATCTAGTGGCATTGAACGAAGAGTTCCCGGTTTCTACACTGAAAGATTGGATTGTTTCATTGTATATCGCTTACGTGAGAACAAGGGAACTACAACTACCTTCTCGAATAGCACCTATGATTCATCACTTTGAGCACGATGTCAGAGCTGCGCCCTATCATTATTCTCAGCTGCGCTTGATGTATGATGATTTCGACTACACCTACTACTATTTTCCCATGAGGGACTTGTTTCCACGAAAATTATCTGGTGTAATGTTCACCGACAATGATTTTCGTAAACTACTAGACGTAGTTGCTAGCACAGCGGAGCTCGAAACCAACCTGAAAAACTGCATTGGAACTTGGTTCGCAGTAATGGGACCCTTATTGATAGAGTACAATAATGTCCCCTTAACCCCTAGAACACTGCAAGCAATTCGATTTGAAGATCTAAAACTCAACCCAAAAGCGACCCTAACCGCTATTTGCCGTCAATTCAATATCCCGTATAGCGATATCCTTCAGCTTTGCACGAAAAATCACAAGGGTTACGAATTCTACAACCCCACTCTCACTGAAGCCGCCAAAACAGGATTTCATATCATGCCACTCTACAGAGAAGGTTACGACTATCTCTCTCTTGAGGAGAGAAAATTTTACGAATCGGTCTTTGGATCAACGATCACCCCATATGAATATACGAGAGAGTATACCAAGGAAAATGATCCGATGATTTCCCTTGAGGAGCGATACAACCAACCCTTTGCGTTTGAGCAAAAACTCGTGGAGCGTCTAGCCCAATATAGTAGCCAGGACTTCACGGATGAAATCGAGAAGAATAGGCGCATTATGATAGATAACCTAGTGAAGAACAGTGCTATGCAGAGCAAATATTCCGTAACATTGCTACGGCCAGTCCCTGAATTGCTGGTCCATGAGTTATATCAAAACCAGTCTTCTCTACCAAAACTTGAGGATCTTGATGTGACATTTTTAGATGCACCACTTCTCTCTACAAAACAAGAAAAGAGGGACTGTGATGAATAAAGTTTACTGGATTACGGGACTCTCTGGTTCTGGAAAAACAACCATCGGCAGAGCATTACAGGCTGAACTACAAAGGGAAAATCAAACAGTCATATTTTTAGATGGCGATGAGATGCGCCCCCTCCTCTGCCCTGACCTAGGATATACAGAGGAGGATCGTAGAATTTGCGCCTTACGCTATGCAGGGCTGTGTAAATTACTCCATGACCAAAATTTCACCGTCATTTGCTGTACAATCTCCATGTTTCATCAGGTAAGGGATTGGAATCGAGAGAATATCGACCGTTATTTTGAGATTTATATCAAAGTAAATGAGAATACTCTGGAGCAGCGAGATCAAAAAGGGATGTATTCCCAGAAAACCCAAAATATGACTGGAAAAGATATTCTAGCAGAATTTCCACGCAATCCTGATTGCACAGTGGTTAACGACCACGGTAATATAGAAGAAATTATCAATCAAATTTTACATGTAGAAGAGGACACAAAATGAGTAGTAACTTAAAACTAGGCGATTTCACACAAATGGCAAAATACTATAAGAACAGACCTACCTATTCTTTAGAAGCACTGAAGCTAATTTCTGGCTATATCGAAAATTCTATGAATCAAAGCATTGAAAAAGTCGCTGATATAGGTGCTGGAACAGGAAAACTGACAGAAAATCTAAGCCAACTTGGTTTTTCGGGATTAGCTGTTGAACCTAATGATGCAATGCGTGAAGAGGGAATGAAAAACGAATTATGCGAAAGATTTTCCTTTCAAAAGGGCGCCGCTGAGGAAACCGGACTGGACGAAAATTTTGCGCAGTGGGTGTTGATGGGAAGTTCTTTTCACTGGACGCAGCACAAGGATGCATTAAAAGAGTTCCATCGCATTCTAACCCCAGGTGGCTTTTTCACCGCTATCTGGAATCCTCGAGATATCGAGAAAAGTCCGCTACACACAACAATTGAATCAAAAATACACGAAATCGCGCCTAATATTGTTCGAGTATCATCAGGCTCATCCAACAATTTGAAGGATGTAGAAGAAAAGTTGTTATCAACAAATTATTTCAGTGATTTATTCTTTGTAGAAGTTCCTTTCGAACTAGAAATGAGCAAGCAACGCTATATCGACACCTGGAAATCAGTAAATGATATTCAAGTGCAAGCAGGCGAAGAAAAATTCAAGGAAATTCTTGCCATGATCGAAACAGAGATTAGCGGCATGGATTCTGTTCTCGTTCCTTACAAAGCAAGAGCATGGACCGTTAGAAGTACAAAATAAATTTATAGGTGGCGCCATGAAAAAGCTTCATTTTTCCACAAAAGCAGAGACATTACAGCGGTTAGAGGGGAAACTCTCTACCGCTCAGGTCTTGCCTCAATATTCCTTTACGGTTGAAGAATACACGAAAAATCCCGAGAAAATCTCCCATGAGTTGCAAGATTCCATCAAAAACTGGGGGAATCCATCTGTCATTGTGCGATCTTCTGCGTTATCGGAAGATGGAATCACACAATCCAATGCAGGAAAATACCTCTCCATTGCAAATGTGCGTGGAGAGGATTCTTTGCTTCGTTCCATTCAAGAGGTCATTGCGTCGTATGATCCAGACCCACAAAATCAGGTTCTTGTTCAACCCATGTTGGAAAAGATCCAAGGGTCTGGCGTCATATTTTCGGTAGATCCACAAAATTCAAGCCCTTACTTCGTCATAAATTACGATGACACCACAGGTTCAACCGATTCCGTCACATCTGGACAAGGGAAAAACCTGAAAACCTGCTATTTATACCACGGGAAAGACTCCGACCACCCAATCATTTCAAAATGCAAGGCGACCACCGAGGAACTGATGGTTTGTTTCGAGACAAATTACATTGATTTAGAATTTGCAATTTCAAATAATACCTTTTATGTTCTTCAGGTGCGACCTTTGATTGTTCGCACGCAAATAAGCTCGACAAATTCAAAAAGTGATGCCAAAGAACTAGAGCAAATTCACACCTATATCAGCAACGCAATGAAGAAAAATCCCTATTTGTACGGTGATTCCACCATTTTCGGTGTCATGCCGGACTGGAATCCTGCTGAAATCATCGGCATCCGTCCAAAAGCACTTGCAACTTCTCTGTACAAATATCTCGTCACAGATGGGGTGTGGGCATATCAGCGAGACAATTATGGCTATAAAAATTTGCGTTCCTTCCCTCTGATGATTGATTTTTGTGGACTTCCCTACATAGATACACGGGTTAGTTTCAACTCATTTATTCCAAAAAATATCGACCATGACCTCAGTGATAAGTTAACCAATTATTATCTCAGGAAACTCGAAGAAAATCCAACCGAACAAGATAAAGTTGAATTTAATATCATTTTATCGTGTTTCACCTTTGATATTGAAAAAAGACTGGAGATTTTGAAGAAAAACGGCTTCACTGATAGCGAATGTTCCAGCATCAAAGAAGCTCTCCTCGAACTCACAAACCATATCAGTCACGCAGATGATGGTCTGTGGAAAAAAGATATGAAAAAAATCGAGCAACTGGAAGAGCGTTTAGAGATCATTTCTAGCAGTGATTTGAGCACATTAGATAAAATTTATTGGCTGTTAGAGGACTGTTCTCGCTACGGAACCTTACCATTTGCAGGACTTGCTCGGGTCGGTTTTATCGCTGTGTTGTTGCTAAAATCTATGGTAACCGAAAATTTATTGTCTCAGGAAAATTACGAACAATTTATGGGGAGTTTGAATACTGTAAGTTCGCAGATGTCGGAAGATTATACAGGGCTATCATCGGAACATTTTCTCGAAAAATACGGACATTTACGCCCTGGAACCTATGATATTTTATCCCCTCGATATGATATGGCACCAAAATTGTACTTCTCTGCTCCGCAATCAGAGAAGCCGAAAGAATCCCGAAAAGAGCAGGAAGAATTCAAGCTATCTCTGCAACAATACCAGCAAATTCAAACGCTCATGACCGAGCAGGGCTTCGATCAAGACGTGTTATCCCTCTTCCAGTTCATTAAAGTTGGTATCGAACAACGGGAATATTCTAAATTTATTTTCAGCAAAAGCCTGTCGCTATCACTAGAACTGGTTGCAAAACTAGGAGAGGAATACGGATTTTCCCGTGAGGACATGGCATTCTTTGATATCATGAAAATCAAAGAGCTCTACTCTAAATCAGCCGATATTACGCAAGAAATCAAAGATTCCATCCTAAAAGGGAAGGTTCGATACCAAGAATCCCTTAAAATCACCCTCCCTCCTGTGATCACTCACCCAAATGAGGTTTATGAATTTCATCTCTCTGAAGCAACACCGAACTATATCACCCAAAAAACCACCACAGGAGCAGTCCTTGCAAATGATCTCAACAGCAACACAATTCCTGGAAAAATTCTTTTAATTCCGTCTGCAGACCCTGGCTTTGACTGGATTTTCGCTCAACCGATTTTAGGATTTGTCACGGCATATGGAGGCGCAAATTCGCATATGGCAATCCGTGCAAATGAACTGGGGATTCCTGCTGTCATTGGGGTCGGGCAACAACTTTTTGAGGGGTTGCAAGAATGTTCTTTGTTGCAGATCGACTGTTCCAATAAGAAAATGGAGATTTTGTCATGAAAAAGAAGAAAATAGTCCTGTCTCAAAGGGTTGATGTGATTGAAAGTTACGGAGAAACTAGAGATTCCCTCGACCAAAATTGGACAGAATTTATCGTGTCATTGGGAATGATCCCGTTTCCAACACCGAATTTTCCCGATAGTTTATCGGATTATTTAGAAGTCATCCAACCGGACGGCATCCTCCTCACAGGGGGAAGTGGCCCTGTGAGCTATGGCGGAAATTCCGTAAAACGTGACAAAACCGATGATATGCTCCTTGCATATGCGATTGGAAATAAGATACCACTTATGGGAGTTTGTCGTGGAATGCAGTCTTTAGGATGCTTTTTCGGTGGAGTTTTAGAAGAAATTTCCAACCATATTGCGACAAATCACCCCATTTCAGGGAAAATCACTCGATCCGTGAATAGTTATCACGGTTGGGGATTTCGGCAATTAGACGATAACATATTTGAAATTTTAGCAACCAGTTCCGACGGAATGATCGAGGGCATCTGCCACAGAGAGCATGATTTCGTCGGGATCATGTGGCATCCAGAGCGAGTTTCCCCTTTTTCAGAGGAAGATATTGCTCTTTTCCAAAAAACATTTCAGAAAGAAGGTTAACTTATGAAAATTATTATTTTAGCAGCAGGTCGTGGAAGTCGTATGGGAGATAGCACCGAAATTTTACCCAAAGGAATGGTCTCCATTTATGGAAAACCAATTTTGCAACATTGTCTCGATACCCTGGAAAAAGCTGGTATTAATCGAGAGGATATAGCCATTGTCACTGGATACCATAAAGAAAAAATCGATTTTTCTGGGGTTACCTACTTCCATAACGAAAATTGGGCGAATACGAATATGTTTATGTCGCTGATGGAAACAAAAAGTTGGTTGCAACAAGAGCCCTGCATCATGTGCTACTCCGATATTTTATTTAGTGCAGAGCCCATCTTGAAATTGATCAAAAGTACCGCAGATTTCGCCATGACCTCTTATACCGGTTTTTGGGAACTATGGGAAAAACGTTTCCCAAATCCACTCGAAGATTTAGAAACTTTCATCATAAAGGAAGGGAAATTAACCGAAATTGGTCAAAAACCTTCGGATAAATCTCAAATCATGGGGCAATATATGGGGCTTCTCCGCATTTCACCAAATGGTTGGGATATCATAGAAAAAGCAGTGAAATTACCCATGCCAAAGCCAGTAGAAAAATTGGATATGACCACGTTGCTACAGCATTTATTGACCTTAAAGAATGAAATTGAAGTGATAAATTGTGATGATTTGTGGCTGGAATGCGATAATGAAGAAGATGTGCGTGTTTATGAGGCGAATTATCAGTTTTGACTAGTAATATAATGTTTAGTGCGGTAACTTAACTATATCCGATTTTTGGAGTTTCTTCCACTTTTTTTGACGAGTGTCCAAGATGTGTGAGATACCCACATTTTTTAGCCAATTGGTGATATTAGCACTTGCGAAATTGCAATATATGTGGTATAATGAAATAATTTATAAGAATGAGGTAATATACATGGGAAACATCATGCAGCAAATCAATGAGGTTTACAGTTTTTTAGAAGATGACCTGTCTCGTAGAGTTTTCGAGACTAGACTAGAATATAATTTTAGTCGAAAAACTCACAACTTCGGACATCTCATGAAAGAAGAAAATAGAAGTTTCTACTATCTCACCGATAAAAATATTTATACAACACCGCTCGCAAGTGGAGAGACTATCATATTTTATGGGTTCACCGGAATGGCTGTTTGGGATTATAATAAAATAAAAGCTAGAGATCCTCAGTGCAACTTTATTTTTTGTGATCGAAGACACGACGAACTTAAAGATCATCAATTTCTAATTGATAACAATTTAAGAATGATCTCTCCAGAAGAACTTTTGGGAAATTACAGAGATTGCAAAGTGATCATCAGTATTTCTTCCAAAACAAGGTTTGAAGTGTTTGATTTTTTAAAGGCGAATGGAGTGCAACAAATTCTATCTGGGAGATTAACCGATGCAATGCAATATTTCGAAGATTTCGTACCAGTCGAAGAAAATGAGATATTCGTTGATGCAGGGGTGAGAGATGGAGGAACGTCGTTGCAATTTGCGAATTGGTGCGACAATCACTATGAAAAAATATATCTATTTGAGGCCGATCGTACCGTAAAGAATGTCATTGAAAAGAATATAACATGTTTGCACAACACAGAACTGTATATGAAAGGTCTTTGGAATACCGAGGCTACCCTGTCTTTTCAGCTAGTTGAAAAAACAGGTGGTTCGCACATCGCAGAAAATGGGACTGAGACAATGGAAGCAGTAGCTCTCGACGATGTGTTGCAAGGCCAGAGAATTACATTTTTGAAGATGGATATTGAGGGATCAGAACTAAAAGCATTAGAAGGAGCACAAGAAAGCATTAAAAAACATAAACCGAAGTTAGCAATCTCACTCTATCATAAACCAGAGGATATTTTGACACTGCCGTTATATATCAAACAATTAGTGCCTGAGTATAAAATTATCTTAAGGCATTATAGTAACGTTATGACAGAAACAGTTTTATATGCTTTTCTAAAGTAGTGATTACGCTATTATCACCTTATGGGAACCATATAACCTTATCTTCGCTGTGCAACTTGCCTCCTTACCTATCTCCCCAAAGAAAAGAGAGTCACTTGAATGGATTTTCAAAATCATCACGCCCTCTGCACAAAAGGCGCCGAGCTTGCAAATGAACTCTGCATCGAGCCTCAAACCACCAGTTATTTTATTCTAAATCGAGAGATATCCACTTCGCTCTCATCTATCAAGCACTTCGAGGGGTATCGTGCTTACTTCAGCCCAGAAGGTTTTGCGCAGGGTGAAGTGGCGCAGATGACTCGCAACCGCAAAATTGTGCGCAAAATTGTGGTTATTTGCCCCGAACGGCTGGCGTTTCTGCCCCGTTTGTGCACCGCTGTGGAGGATACCATTCTCTGTAGCGATGAGGAGCTCGAATGCCTAGAAGCCTACGCTCGACTGACCCCAAACATTCACAAAAATTTATTTCCTGGGGAACCACTCAATTTAGAGCCCTACGCCATCACCTCTAATCGTAGTAACCCCCTAGTTTTTGCAGATTCACTCCCTTGGAATGATCAAACCATTCCTTGTTTTGGGGTGAGTCTTTTTGGAATGTCCCTCCAACTTCCCCAAAGCTATATCGAGGAGTATCAGACGGTTTTTGCAGTCCAAGGATATTCTTATGAAAAAGCGAGAAATCTGCTCGCTAACCGTGGAATTTCCGCGAAAAATATATGGATTCTTGCGACTACAGTGGATTCCCCTGTAATTTTGGAGGAAATGGCGCAAAAATACAATAAAACCTTGTTACGGCAAGAAGAGATTTCCTGTGACTGGGACGTGGTCTTTGCACTGGTGAAGTTGGGTGCCGTCTTTTTTTGCGACCAGACCGAAATTGTTCAATTTATCGAGGGATCTGGTCTCGATTGTCCTTTTAGCCACTGTGATTCTGATTCTTTGTTCGCTTTTGAGCAGGAATATTTGGAAAAACAGGGGTATTTGAGCCGTCGGGATGAATACGAAAATCGTGCTCTAGAAAAAACTTTGGCGCAGATAAAACTGGGGGCAGAACTTGCACAAAAACATTGTCCTTATGAAGAAAATAGCATTTATTTACTGGCAAATCGTCATATTGGAGATGCCTTTTTATTTCTCAAGCGAGTGCGTGGAATCAAAGAGTTTTATGCACCAGAAAACTCCGAAAATTCGGGGGGACGTGTGGTGCGCAAAATATATCTCATCACCACGCCATTGCTCGGATCTGTGGGGGCGCTATTCCCTGATTTGGACGGGATCACCACCCTCCCAAGCGCAGAGGTGCAAGGGCTTCGCACCTTTGTCAGGTCTATCCCCAACCCAAATCCACATATTTTTTCCGATGCCATGCTCTGGGTGGATCATATTGTGGAGGAAAAGCTCTATGGATTGCATGAAATCTCCCATCAGCTCCCATTTCCACCCAATTATCCGAAAAAATTCCCGAGCTATTCCACTCTTTCTCAAGAGAGTGTGGCTAAGGCGCAAGCGTGGTTGGACGAGCGAAACTGCACTCCCGAAAAATGTGTAATTATCGCCCCTTATGCCCAAACAAGCAGTTCTTTTTCGCAAAAAGATTGCCAAATGCTCATTGATTACTGCAATCAAAAGGGGTATACCATGTTCACCAACTGCTCCCCCACAGAGTCCCCTTTGGACGGAACCGAAAAAATGGTGCTTCCGTTGGATGTCTGCTGTGGACTTTCCTCGCTCGGTTGTCGCTTTGTCTGTTCTCAGAGTGGTTTTTCCGATATTTTACGCTGGTTAGAGCGTCCAAGACTCACCCTTCTCGTGGTAATGCAGTCGATTTTAGAATGTGAAATGGACTGGGCGAGGGAGTGGAAGGTGGATAAACGGGTGTCTCGACTGGATGAGAGCTTGTTTTTGTACTACGCACCCGAGGATCGTGTTCCACTTGATTTGGAGCTAAAAACGTGGTTTGCGAAACTATTTGAGGAGGGTTTTGATGAATTTTGAGTATATTATCGTCCAAGCAGGTGGACTTGGAAGCCGATTAGAGCATTTAACGAAAAATCGTTCCAAGGCGATGGTACCGGTCAACAATGCCCCCATTTTGTTCCACTTATTTCGAAAGTATCCCAAGAAAAAATTTATCATCATTGGGGACTATAAATTCGAAGAATTTTCCAACTATCTATCCTGTTTTGCCCCTGTGGACTATATTTTGATACAATCCATCGAAAAAGGGAACGTATCTGGACTGGATCAATCCCTCGGATATCTGCCCGAACAATCCCCCTTCATGATCATTTGGTCGGACTTGATTTTATCAGAGGATTTTGAGACAGATTCCCTTAAAAATGGCTGTTATGTTGGGGTTAGTGATCGATTTACTTGTAGTTGGTCCTTTTCAGATGGAGTTTTAGAGAAAAAATCCACCACCCAAACAGGTGTGGCTGGCTGTTTCCTCTTCGATTGCAAAACAAAACTTCAAAATCTTCCCAAAGGAGGGAGTTTCACCAAGTATTTGAAGCAAAGTGACCTCGATTTGCAACATTTTTCTATGGAAAGCACCAAAGAAGTGGGCTCGTTAGAGGGCATTTCTGAACTTGAGAAGGACTATCAACATCGTTGTCGCCCCTATAATTCCATTGAAATGGGGGAAACCCAAGTGGTGAAACGTGGCTTGACACCAGAAGCAAATACCTTGATCGATCGTGAAATCGTGTGGTTTGATGCTGTGAAAAAGTGTGGTTTTACTGGGATTCCTCAGGTGATATCCCTCGATCCACTGACAACCGAGCGCATTTATGGAGAGAATCTGTTTTTAACTCCACTTTCTGACCCAGAAAAGAAAGAGACCATCACTAGATTGTGCGAGAAATTGGACAACCTTCATCATTTGCAAACAGGGGAGGTCAACTATTTCGACCTTCAAAAGGAATATGAGCAGAAAACTTTGGATAGATTGGTGGGAATTGCCCCATCTATTCCTTTTCATCATCAAAAAGAGATCAAAATCAACGGGAAACTGTGCCGAAATATTTTGATGGATCGAACCTATTTTCGTCATTTGATTGACCGAATTATGGTGCCAAGTGAATTTGGGCTGTTGCACGGTGATTGTACCTTCACAAACAGTCTCATCAACGGGGATGGAGACATTTTCTTCATCGATCCTCGTGGATATTTCGGAAATACCCCTTTGATTGGAGATGTTTACTATGATTGGGCGAAGATCTATTATTCCATCGTGGGTAGATTTGATCAGTTCAATGTCAAGCGATTTTCCCTCGAAATTGGAGAAAATGAGGTCAATTTCTCCATCAATCCCAGTGGTTGGGAGGGTTTTACCGATTATTTCCTCTCCCTCATCCCAAATTGCAACCTCTATCGCTTGAAACTCATTCACGGGATTGTCTGGCTCTCTCTGGCAAGTCATTGCTGGGAAGATTTCGACTCGATGTGTCTTGCCTATTATCACGGATTATACTTACTTCATGGACTAGAAGAGGAGAAATGAGATGGAAAACACCAATTTACGGCTCTCTCCCTTGTCAAAAACGTGGATTTTCGATTTTGACGGCACTTTAGTGGTGCATAACGGATACAAAACAGGGGAGGACGAGTTTCTCCCCGGTGCGTTGGAACTTTTGCAAAGTATTCCAGCCGATGATTTTATTTTGATCTTGACAGCTCGAGAGCCCGAAGCACAGGGCAAAACCGAGGCTTTTTTGGCGAAACATGGGGTGAGATACAACCAAATTGTGTGTGGCATGCCCATGGGAGAACGGATTTTGTTTAACGACTCCAAGCCATCTGGGCTGAAATGTTGCTACGGGGTGGAATGCAGTCGAAATCAGGGACTCGAAGGGTTTTCCTATGAAATTGACCCCAATTTATAATAAAGGATAGTGCCATGAAAGAAATAGTCTTTAGTGCTTCTATGATGTGTGCCAATTTTGCTTCTTTGGAGAGAGAGGTGCACGGATTGCAAGAGGGAAAAATTGATAGTTTTCATCTAGATGTGATGGATGGGCTATTTGTGGATAATTTTGGTATGGGTTTTCAGGATATGGAGTATATTCGCTCGGCCACCAAAATTCCCCTCGAAGGACACCTGATGATCCAAAATCCCGAGCGATATTTCCGAATTTTAGAAAAACTTCGCTTGGATGTGGTGTATATTCACCCAGAATCCACCCAATGCCCCGAAATTGCCCTAGAAGATTTGCGAAAAATGGGGATCGCCCCAGGAATTGCCGTAAACCCTGGCACTTCCATTGCGCAGATTGAAGAGCTGTTATATATTGCAGATCGTGTCTTGGTCATGTGCGTGATTCCTGGCCATGCAGGGCGAGAATTTGCCCCTTATGTGGCGAAAAAGATTGATAAACTGCTCGCTATGAAAGAGGAAATAGGGTTCGAACTCCATTGGGACGGGGCTTGCACTGAGGAAAAGGTCTTGGAATATGCCCCCAAAGGGGTGGACGGATTTGTCCTTGGGACCTCCCTTTTATTTGGGAAAAACCGACCTTATCCCGAATTGCTCCATGAAATTCGTGGGAAATTACCCAAAAATTAGGAAAGTTGGTGCGTAAATGCTTCTATTAAAGCCTGTGGCACACGAAACCATCTGGGGTGGAGCTCGACTCAAAGAGTTTTGCGAGAGCCAGAGCAACCAGATCGGACACCTCTATTCCCTGTATGATCAAAAAGGGAATCCCAACATCATTTTGAATGGAACATGGAAGGGGAGCACCATCCATGACTATTTTGTCGCCAATAAAGAGAGGTTTCACCTCGCACAATACGATTATTTCCCCATTATTGTAGCGATGGTGGAGGCAAAGGAACATTTGAGCATTCAAGTCCATCCAGACGATGAGGCTGCAGTTTTGCTCACCGATGGAGAAAAACGAGGGAAAAACGAATCTTGGTTCTTCCTCGAGACACCGAAAGAGGGGTCCATCTATTGTGGTTGTTCCTGTGGTACTCTTGCCGAACTCAAGGGGGAAATTCTGTCGGGCAACATCGCAAAGGTGACCAACCGTCTCCCTGTGCAAAAAGGGGATTATGTCTATGTGACTGGGGGGACCCTCCATGCCATGACAGCAGGCTCCTTCGTCTACGAAATCGAGGAAAATGCCGATGCCACCTATCGGTTTTACGACTTTGACCGTGTCGACGAGACAGGAAACAAACGAGAACTCCATATTTCTAACGCTTTTTTCGCTATTGACGTGGAAAAAGAGAGCAAGGTGCGACACTACGACGGAAACCCCATCGAGGAGCGACTCTACTCCACCTGTCATTATGAAAAAATAGATTGCTATGAAAATACCAGTGATACCTTAGAAGTGGTAACCTTTTTGAGTGATTCCTCTGAACTAGAGGGGGTTAAGCTTAGATTTGGAACATCCATCGTGTTAGAGCCCAAAGAATCCATCTCCTTTGGGTCGGCACAGATTATGGTGGCACAGCCACGATAAAATTTCTCAGAAAGAGGGGTAATACCCATGAATTATGCTTTAATTTTTGCCGGAGGGACAGGGGTGCGAATGAATACACACTCCCGTCCCAAACAATTTTTGGAACTTCACGGAAAACCCATCATCATCTACACCTTAGAGCATTTTCAACATCATCCAGAGGTGGAGGGCATGGTGGTGGTATGCCTGAAAGAGTGGGTGCCCGAACTCAAAAAACAAATCAAGAGATACGAGCTCGATAAGGTGATCCGAGTGGTGCAAGGGGGAGAGACTGGACACCAATCCATAAATAAAGGTCTGGAAGAGCTTAATAAATGTTGCAAAGATGCCGATATTATATTGGTTCACGACGGAGTGCGCCCCTTAATCACAGCCGAGCTCATATCCAAGAACATTGCCATGGCGCAAAAAGAAGGAACAGCCATTACGGTGGAATCCTCTTGGGAGAGCATAGTGCGCAGTGAAGATGGCAAGACCATCACAGAGGTGCCCGACCGTAGCGAGATGTATATCGCTCGTGCCCCTCAAAGTTTTCGGTTTGAACTATTGTGGGATCTCCATCAGCGAGCAAAGAAAGAGGGAAAAGATTTCACCGATTCCAGTCACCTCTTCCGTTACTACGATGTCACCTTGCACCTCGTCGAGAGTTCGCCAAATAACATTAAAATCACAGAACCCAATGATTATTATATCTTCAGAGCCCTCTTTGAAGTATTCGAAAATCAGCAAATTATAGGAGGTTGACCCCATGCTACAAAGCCCAGCCTATCTAAAGGAATTAGATCACTATCTCAAACAATATCCCATGGATCAATTTAGTGGAAAACGTCTGCTCATCACTGGTGCCACAGGACTGCTCGGTTCGGCGCTTGTGGATCTCCTCCTTCGCTTCAACGAACAGGGAGGGAAGATCAAACTCACCCTCACCTCTCGTTCGGCTGATAAAATCAGAGCACGATTCCCCGATTTAGGGGATACGGAAGTGCTCTCGTGGGATGTCCAGACGGCACTCCCTTCGATGGAAAAACCCGATTACATCCTCCACTGCGCAAGTCCTGCTGATCCAGTGAGCTATAGCACACTTCCAGTGGATACCATGCTCACCAATATGCTCGGTACCAATGTTTTGCTCGAGTACACCAAGAACCAAAAGGTGTCACGGATGATCTTTGTCTCCACGGTGGAGATGTACGGTCAAATGGGGGATAGCAAGGAGGACTTTGACGAGAACTATTGTGGTACGGTTGACCACAGCAGTGCTCGTTCGGGCTATCCTGCTGCAAAACGGTGCGCAGAGGTGCTCTGTCTGAGCTATATCGACCAATATGGGGTGGATGCAGTGATTGCACGTCCTTGTCATATGTTTGGACCCACCATGATGGAAAACGATCCTCGTGCTGCCTCCTCTTTCCTCAAAAAAGCCGTGGCAGGGGAGAAAATTGTCATGAAGAGCAAGGGAGATCTCGAGAGATCCCACTGTTACTCCCTCGATGCTGCCATTGCCCTCCTGTTCTTGCTCGAAAAAGGGGAGTGTGGACAGGCTTACAACATTGCAGATCCTGCCTGTCAGATGACCATCGCCCAGTTTGCCCAAACGGCTGCGAAAACTGCAGGGCAAGAGGTGGTCTTCGAACTTCCCACTGAGATGGAGAGCAAGGGGTACTCCACGGCGAAACGTGCAGTGCTCGCATCGGATAAACTGCGTGGATTGGGCTGGCGTCCTCTCGGCGAAGGCTGCGCCATTGAGAAGACGGTGGCTTTTTTGCGTGGAGAGTGACAAAGAATTGATCGGTGTCTCGCAAGGCATCGGCTGACCAAAATAATAATTTTTAGGCGATACAAGAAGGAGAAAGAATATGAAATCACCACAGGATATGAAAATCATTCAAATAGAGATCACCAATGCGTGTATGTTGACATGCTCCAATTGTACTCGCCTTTGTGGTCACCATAAGAAGCCATTTATGATGGATTTTGAGACATTTAAACGGGCAGTGGACTCCCTCGAAGGCTACAAAGGAACCGTGAGTTTGATGGGTGGCGAGCCCACCTTGCACCCAGAATTGGAAAAATTCGCTGCTTACATCAAAACAAAGTACCCCCATCTCTACAGCGAAGAAGGGGATAAAGAGCTTCTGCACCCTGTGACCGAGTTTTCCAAAACTATTCAGGATTTGTCCCTCCGTCACACCTCTTGCCTGGAAGCACCAGAGGGAAAACTCTCGGTTGTGGCAGGACCTGGCATCTATTCCACCATGGGGACAGGGTTTTTGAAACATTACGAGATGATTCAAGATACCTTCAAATTCCAGTGTCTCAACGACCACAGCAACGAAATGTTCCACCAACCAGCCCTGATTTCTCGGAAAGATTTGGGAATTCCTGACGAAGAGTGGATCCCTATGCGAGATAAATGTTGGATGCAAAACACTTGGAGCGCATCGGTCACACCAAAAGGTGCCTTCTTCTGCGAAATTGCAGCTGCATTGGATATTTTATTTGATGGGCCCGGTGGTTGGGTCATCGAAAAGGATTGGTGGAAACGTCAACCAGAGGACTTTGCAGATCAGCTTCACTGGTGTGAAATTTGTGGATTTGCCTGTGAAACCTTCACACGAAACGCAAATGATCAAGTGGATGACGTCAGTCCAACCCTCTATGCAAAACTCAAAGAGATCAACAGTCCCAAGCTAAAGGCGGGAAAGGTCAACCTGATTGAAATCAATGGTGGTGTCATCTCGGAAGAGAGCAAAGCCACCCAATTTATGTACAGCGACGACGATTTCAGCCGTGGTAGTCCTTATATCAAATATACAGCGGACAAATATTCCGCCGAAGCATCGGTGCTCCACCCCGACACCATGACCCCCGTCTATCATTTCACCTCTAGCACCACCGAGGAGACCATGAAAAAGGCGCTTCAATCGGCAGATCGCTATTGCGACACACTCTATGCCATCTGCGAAACCGAAAAAGTAGAGCAAGCGGTCAAGGGACTATCAAAGTCTGTGACCACCTTCCAATTAGGGAATACTTCCTTTGGTATGGCGGTTCATCAGATTCTAGCAAGCGGAAAGGATCGTGAATATTTCGCTTTCTTGTCCGATGGTTGCAGATTGACCGAAGCATTTGTGCAAAAATTCAAAGCCGCCACTCCAAACCCAGGCACACTGATTTACACCGAGAACCCAGCAAATCAAAAGATTTCGCAATGGTTGGATGTTGATGGAACCAAAGGCGGTTTTGCCGCAATTCTCAATAAAAATGCGTCCTCCTTGCGTGAAATTGGATTTGATCGCATGGTCAGAAGTACTGAATTCAAATCGGTCAAAGAGGGATGGAATCCCATAAAAGTAATCCCATTTGACGAGAGTTTGTTCGTGGAATCCCTCAAGATGGTCATTCAAGAGGGGGATCGTTGTGCGATCTTTGGAGCAGGAGGACGCTCTGCTGACGTGTTCTATTTGATCGAAAACCGCAAGGGAATTTGTAGCGTCGTGGTGGATTCCGATCCTGCAAAACAGGGACTCCCCTTCGAACACCTCAAAGTGCAAGCACCTGAGGTGCTCCCCAGTATGTTCCAAGATATCGACCGTGTTTTGGTTGGGATGCCCATTTATTACGACGAAATGAGAGCGCAACTCTTGGAATTAGGCTGTCCAGAGGAGAAAATCTGCAAGATATAGGAGAATCCTTATGGGAAGCGTGCCGAAAATATCCGTGGTAATCCCTGTTTATAACGTGGAGAACTATCTGCCACAGTGTTTAGATTCTCTGTGCGCCCAAACCCTCCGAGAGATCGAAATCATCTGCGTGGACGATGGATCTCGAGATGGTTCTGTTGATATTTTGCGAAAATATGCCGAAAAAGACCAAAGAATTCGGATTTATCACAATAAAAAAGAGGGTCCTGGCGCCGCCCATGCGAGAAATTTAGGGATTGAAAAGACTCGTGGAGAATATGTGCTGATTTTGGATTCTGACGACCATTTTTCCACTGAACTTGCCGAAAAAACCTACCAAAAGGGGAAGAGCACCAATGCCGATGTGGTCATCTTTGATGCCATCAAGTTCGACACCGATACAGGGGTGGACATTCCCACAAATCAGTTTGTATCCTATGGTCTGTGCCCTGAAAAAGAGTTTTTTTCAGGGCGAGATGTGGCGCAATCCCTCTTTGTGCTCACAGATAGCATTGCGTGGAACAAGTTATATCGTCGCACCTACATCCAAGAGCATGGGCTTTCCTTTCAGGTGGTGGATGTCATTGATGATGCCTTTTTCACCTATACCGCCCTTGCTTTGGCGGAAAAAATCACGGTTTTGCCCGAGATTCTGCTCTATTATCGAGTGAACAACAGCGCAAGTCAGCTCTCTAACCGAGATCGAGATCCACTCTCCCCTGTCAAAGTGGGGGTGGCGCTCAAAGAGTGGCTCAACGAGAGAGACCTGTTCGAGCTCTATGAGGCAAGTTATTACAAGCGAGTGCTCATGATGGTTCACGTGTATTTTGATACCTTGAAATTGGAAGAAAATTATACAATTTTGTACAACCATCTCCACTCCGAGGGAATTTCTGCGCTCGATCTCGAGCGTGGATGCGAAAAGGGCATGATCACGGGCACCATGAAAAATTGGGTGCAACATGTGGTCACCCAAGACCTCGCCACCTTTGAAGGGGAGCGAGAGAAAGAAAATCGCAGAAAAATCTCCCAAGGCACCCCCTGCACCATCTACGGATGTGGGATTCGAGCAGACTACGTCGCACAGCAAATCGAGTCCTGTGGTGGAAAACTGGTCGGGGCGGTGGACTCCTCCGAAGAGAGACAAGGGCAATTCTATCGAGAAATCGAGATTTTATCCCCCTCTCAACTGATTCCAGAAGAGGTTGGACTGTTGGTGGTGACCACCATGGTGTTTTTTGATGTCATTCGAGCGCATTTGCTCGAACTAGGCTTCGAGGATGAGAAAATCATCCTAATTTGACGAAATTTCTTATATTATGTGTGAAAGGTGGCAGAAAAATATGAATATCAAAGTCTCGATTGTATTGCCCGTATATAATATGGAAAAATACCTGCACCAGTGTTTGGTCTCTCTCTGCTGCCAAACACTAAAAGAGATTGAAATTATTTGTGTAGATGATGGATCGAAGGACAATTCCATGGCAATCTTAGAGGTATATGCCGGAAAAGATGAGCGAATTAAAATTTTCGAGAACAAAGAGGAAGGTCCAGGCGCAGCCCACGCTCGCAATCTTGGTGTGTCTCAGGCGACAGGGGAATATCTTCTGGTTTTGGATTCTGATGACTATTTTCACGAGGAATTAGCAGAAAAAACCTATCAAAGAGCCATCGAAACCGAGGCGGAAATCGTATTGTTTGATGCGATGGAAGTGGATGATGTCACTGGAGAACCAAATCCCTTTCGCAATTCCATTCATTTCGGATTGCTTCCCGATAAAAAAGTGTTTTCTCCCATGGAATTTCGAGAGGACATCTATCAGGTGACCAATGGAAGCGCATGGACGAAATTATATAAAACTTCCTTCGTGAGGGAAAATTCTTTGAAATTTCAGCCAATCAACGTGATGGATGACATTTTTTTCACGTTTAGTTCCTATTCCATCGCAAAAAAAATCAGTTACATAGAGGATAAACTGGTCTATTATCGAGTGAATAACAGCAACAGTCAGACCCGAAATATGCAAAGAGATCCCTTATCTCCCCTGAAATTCGCCCAAGAACTGAAAGAATTTTTAGCAGAAAAAGGGCTGCTAGACACATATTCCAAAAGTTTTATACGAACTGCCCATCAGCATTTTAGATGGTATTTTAGACAATTGGACTGTTATGCGGATTTTAGTGTGCTGTATGATGCTCTGCATAAGAATGGAATCGCCCAACTATTTTCAGGGTTAACCACCGATACACAGCAAGATTTGAGCTGGGCAAATGAGATCATGGGGCTATCTTGCCCTGAATATATGTTTCAATGCTTTCACAACGTAGAAAAACATTTTTGCAAATTCCCAAAAGAACTACAAAATAAAGAGTTAAAGGTCATCCTCTATGGTGGGGGACTTTGTGGGAAATCACTCTTCGCCCAAAATAGTTTTCATCATTACTGTAGTATTGTAGGATGGGTCGACAGAAATTACGAAAAAATCGGGTTTCCTTTAACAGGTGTAGAAAGCTTAACTACAACCGAGTATAACTGTATTTTCATAACATTAGAAAGCCTAGAAGAGTGCGAAAAAATAAAAAAGTCGTTATTCGAGATGGGGATTTCGCCAGAAAAGATTCTATATCGTGATACGTTGTAAGAATAGATCTATTTTATGTCCGAAAGGGGAGGGTGAGCCGTGCAGACCAATATCAAAGTGTCAATTGTAGTGCCCGTATATAATGTCGAAAAATATTTGCATCAGTGTTTGGACTCTCTTTGTGCGCAGACATTGCGAGAGATCGAAATTATTTGTGTAGATGATGGGTCGAAAGATAATTCCATGACCATATTAGAGGCATTTGCTAGAAAAGATGACCGAATCAAAATTTTTGAAAATAAAACGGAAGGGCCAGGCGCCGCACACGCTCGCAATCTCGGAATTACAAAGGTAACAGGAGACTATCTGCTTATCTTAGATTCTGATGATTATTTTCATCCAGAATTAGCGGAGAAAACCTATCAAAAGGCCATCGAAACCGAGGCGGATATTGTTCTATTTGATGCAATGGTAGTGGATAATGTTACTGGAAAACCAAATCTCAGCAGAAATTTTGTTGAGTATGAACTACTTCCCGATAAAGATGTATTTTCTCCTCTAGAGGTGAAAGAGTGCATTTTCCAAATGACACAAGGGTGTGCATGGAATAAATTGTATCACACTTCTTTTGTGAAGGAAAATCACTTAGAATTCCAAGCAATCCATGTGATCGATGATCTTTTCTTTACCTATAGTTCCTGTGCAAAGGCGGAAAAAATCACATACCTAGAGGAAAAATTACTGAGTTATCGGGTGAACAGCAGTAGTAGCCAGTCAAATAATTTGCATGTTAACCCCCTATCTCCCTTGATAGCTTCTCTTCGACTGAAAGAATTTTTGGTGAAAAATGGGTTATTTCAATTATATTTTGAAACGTTTCTGGAGATGTTTCTAGGACTCTTTAGTTGGTATACATCGAAATTAAAAGGGTTTGATGATTTTAGTATTTTATATCATTCACTGAAAAGTGAAGGATTCGACCAATTACTTTCTGGTATAGATACAGATTCTAGGCAAGATTTAAAATGGTTAACAGAGATTCAGTCTCTCTCTTGTGAGGAATATATTTTTCGGCGCTTACAAAAATCAGAGCAATTTGCTTATAAATTTCCCATAGAACTTAAAGATAGCAAGATGAACGTAATATTTTATGGGGGGGGAGTTCGAGGGAAAAGCCTCTATGCGCAGAATATCATTCATAATTATTGCAATATTATTGCCTGGGTTGACCGAAAGTATAAGGAAATAGGGTTCCCGTTAATGGGGTTAGAAATCTTGTCCGCAACGGAATTTGACATGCTTTATATCACATTAGGCGATCTAGAGATATGTGAAACCATCAAAGAGAGTTTGACTGCGATGGGGATTGCGACAGAAAAAATTTTCTATCGTAATATGCAGTTAGAAGTGAGCTCTAGTTGAGAGCAGAGAGAGGACAAGAAACCATGACAACTCATATCAAAGTGTCAATTGTATTACCCGTATATAACGTCGAAAAATATTTGCACCAGTGTTTGGACTCGCTTTGTGCGCAGACACTAGGAGAAATCGAAATTATTTGTGTTGATGATGGATCACAAGACCATTCCATGAAGATTTTGGAAGATTTCGCCCAAAAAGATAACCGGATTAAAATTTTTTCAACCACGGAAGAAAAATCAGGCGCAGCTCATGCCCGAAATCTTGGAATCGATAAAGCGGCAGGGGTCTACCTGCTGATCTTAGATTCTGATGATTATTTTCATCCTGAATTGGCGGAGAAAACCTATCAAAAGGCTATTGAGACAGATGTGGATTTTGTTTTGTTTGACGGACTGGCAATTGACAATGTGAGTGGGGAGCCAGATCTTAATCTAAATTATCGGCTGATTCAGTATGGATTGCTGCCTGAAAAAGAAGTGTTTTCTCCGCTAGAGATTCAGGAGAATATTTTTCAAATCACGCACGGAAATGCTTGGACTAAGTTGTACAAGACTTCTTTTGTGAAGGGGAATCATTTGGAATTCCAGCCACTCAAAACCATGAATGACTCTTTTTTTACATATAGCTCCTATGTAACAGCGAAAAAAATCGTCTATATAGATGAAGCGTTGGTCTACTACCGTGTGAATAATAAAGATAGCCTGAGCCATCATTTAGATCCCTTAGCGCCATTAAAATTTGCAGTATTACTAAAAGAATTTTTAATAAATAAAGGTTTGTTCCATGCGTATTCCAAAAGCTTTATGAGGGCAGCTGCGTTTTATACTCGGTGGTATTTGAGGGCTTTGAGCGGTTACGGTGAGTTTCGCTTGTTATATCATGGTTTACAAAATGAGGGAATAGAGTATCTGTTCGGAGATCTAGATTTCGATGCGAATCAGGAGTTTCAATGGCTTAAAGAGATTAAGTCTCTACCTTGTGAGGAATTTCTCTATCACAGCCATCAAAAAGCAGAACAAAATACCTATGAAGTTCCGGCGTCGTTGCAGGATTGTAGCTTGAAAGTCATACTATATGGTGGTGGAGTTGGGGGGAGAACCCTCTATTCAGAAATTATTTTAAATCAACATTGCAATATAGTCGCATGGGTTGACAAAAATTATGAAGACATTGGATTTCCAGTTACGGGACTAGACACCCTAGCTACAACCGAATTTGACAGGGTGTTCATCACATTGAAAAGTTTAGAAGAGTGCAAGAAAATAAAAGAGGATTTGATTCAGATGGGGATTGAAAAAGAAAAAATTATGTATCAGGATACATTTTAAGAAGTGGCGTCCATAACGGCTTTATGCGTTATGAGAACATTTATTTGTTTTTGAGAGCTAAAATTGTATTGATAGGAATAAAGGAGAAACTTCACTATGCCTGAAAAGAAAATAATTCCCATTATCTTTGCCACAGATGATGGCTATGCCCCGTACCTTGGGGTTGCACTTCATTCCTTGATTGTCCATGCCAGTACAGAACTTGAATATCTTGTGCATATTTTATACACAAAATTGGCCGCAGAACATAGAAGACGGCTGTGTAACATGGCGCAAAGCCATGTGCGGGTGGAGTGTGTGGATATACGAGAGAAAACCGATATCTTCAAAACTTATAGTACCTCGAAACACTTTAAAGTTGAGTCTACTTATCGCTTGTTGATACCAGAACTTTTCTCGCAATTTGATAAAATTTTGTATTTAGATTGTGATATTATCGTGCGAGAGGATGTGGCGCTTTTATACCAAACGGATCTTGGAGAAAATGTTTTAGGGGTTGGGGAAGTTGTTATGGGACCAGAATTCAAACTCCATTTTCAAACAGTGTTAGGGGTAGAGGAAGAAGAGGGATTTAATTCGGGTGTTTTGCTTGTTAATACAAAGCAGTTTCAAAGAGAAGGTATCAAGGAAAAATGCCTGAATTTATTATTGGAAGATTGGGAGTCAGTAGAAAAAAAATATATTTATCCGGATCAAGATGTATTGAATATCACTTGTACTGGAAAAACAAAAAAATTCCCAATTTCTTGGAATTTCGAGTGGTTGTATTCTTTAGAGGGAGAAGACATAGACACAAGTCTCTATGAGTTATCACAATCAAGCCTTAAAATATACGAAGAAAATGTAGAAGACCCCAAAATTATCCACTATATCTCGCCAATAAAACCTTGGAATAGACCAGACCTTCCTTTTGCGGATATATTTTGGCGTTTTGCTAGGGAAACGGTATTTTATGAAGAAATCTTAAAAAATGTCATGGTTACCACGGTGAAGAAAGCCCCAAACCCTGCCACTTTTCCATGGAAAGAGGTTCCTGCGGGCTCTGTCATCGTGATTTATGGGGGTGGCTACTTAGGTAGAAATCATCTAGAGCTGATGGTAAAGACAAATTATTGCTTTGTAGCCGCCATTTGCGACCAAAATGCAAAGAGAATCAAAGATTTTCTCCTTCCTGTTGTGAGAAAAGAAGAGCTTTCCTCTCTGTCATTTGATTACATCATTATTTCTCTTATGGATAGTGACGTGAAAGAAGCGGTAAAACGAGATTTGATAGAGCTTGGTATTGCACCTGAAAAAATAAAGTAAGCAAAGAGGTTATTTCATGAAAATTGCAGTCATCGGCACGGGTTATGTTGGACTTGTCACAGGCACTTGTTTTGCAGAGATGGGAAACGATGTGTGGTGTGTTGACGTAGATCAAAAAAAGGTAGACAACTTAAAGAAGGGGATCATCCCCATTTTTGAAAACGGGCTCGAGGAAATGGTCAAGACCAATGTGGGGCAAAATTGCCTGAAATTTACCACAAAACTATCCGAATCCATCGAAAAAGCGCAAATTTGTTTCATCGCAGTGGGCACCCCTATGACCGAGGATGGCAGTGCGGATTTGCAGTATGTCCTCGCAGTCGCAAAAGAAATTGGACAGACCATGTGCCATCACATGTATATTGTGGATAAATCCACCGTTCCCGTGGGGACAGGGGAGAAGGTGGCACAGACCGTCCAAAAAGAGTTGGATCTCCGTGGAAGTGACCTTACATTTGATGTGATTTCTAATCCCGAATTTTTAAAAGAGGGAAATGCCGTCACCGACTGCATGAAGCCCGATCGCATCGTGATTGGAGTGGAATCGGAAGCCGCCAAGGAGATTATGGCGGAATTGTATAAACCTTACGTCAGACACACCGAAACCTTCATCATTATGGACGTAAAAAGTGCGGAAATGACGAAATATACCGCCAATGCCATGCTTGCCACGAAAATTTCTTTCATGAACGAAATTGCGAATATTTGCGAGCGAGTGGGGGCTGATGTCAACCGAGTGCGAGAGGGAATTGGAAGCGATAAGCGAATTGGATATCATTTTATCTATCCAGGTTGCGGATATGGGGGGAGCTGTTTCCCAAAAGATGTTCAAGCTTTGCTCAAAACCTCCACCGATTTTGGGTATCAACCTCGCCTCCTTCAAGCGGTGGAAGATGTCAATGCGGATCAAAAACATCTACTTCCCACGAAAATCAAGAGATATTATAAGGGAGACCTGAAGGGAAAGGTTTTTGCTATTTGGGGGCTTGCTTTCAAGCCCGATACCGACGATATGCGGGAATCCCCATCTATTTCCATCATCAAAGAACTGTTGGCAGAAGGTGCTTCGGTTCAGGTCTATGACCCAAAGGCGATGGAGGAAGCAAAGTCGCATTATCTGAAGGATCTTGAGAATATCACTTATTTTTCAAATAAATACGACGTATTAAACGGGGCGGATGCCGTGGTTTTGGTCACCGAATGGAAGGAATTTCGCAGTCCCGACTTTTACGAGATGGAAGAGCGGTTGAAGGAAGCGGTCATTTTTGACGGACGTAACCAGTACGACAGTGCCAAAATGAATAAATATGGGTTCACTTACTGCCAAATCGGCGTAAATGAGGGGGATTTATGATGAAAAAAACCATCTTGGTCACAGGGGGAGCAGGTTTTGTGGGCTCTCACCTGTGTGAGCGCTTGCTCAAAGAGGGGAATGAAGTCATATGTGTGGATAATTTCTTCACAGGTCGAAAAGTCAACATTGCGCATCTGATGAGAAACCCAAATTTCGAGGTGATTCGCCACGATGTTGTGCACCCTCTATCAGTGCAAGTGGATCAAATCTACAACCTTGCTTGCCCTGCCAGTCCCCCACACTATCAGTATGACCCCATCCACACCGGGAAGACCTCGGTACTTGGGTCGCTCAACCTCCTTGAGCTTGCTCGTGGGTGCAAGGCTCGGATTCTGCAAGCCTCCACCTCGGAGGTCTACGGCGATCCAGAGGTACACCCTCAACCAGAAAGTTATCGTGGAAATGTGAACACCGTGGGGATTCGGTCCTGCTACGATGAAGGGAAGCGCATGGCGGAGACCTTTTGCCATGATTTCCACCAAGTTCATGGGGTTGAGATTAGAATTGCTCGCATTTTCAACACTTATGGACCCAATATGAACCCAGAAGATGGCAGAGTGGTGAGCAATTTTATCATGCAAGCACTCCGTGGAGAAAATATCACCATTTACGGCGATGGCAGCCAAACCCGTAGTTTTTGCTATGTGGATGACCTGGTTGATGGTCTGATTCGTTTGATGAATTCAGACAAAGAGTTCGTTTCTCCATGCAATCTTGGAAATCCGATTGAATTTAACGTCAAAGAGCTCGCAGAGCTGATTGTCAAGGAAATTGGGAGCGATTCTCAACTGGTCTATCAGCCACTGCCACAGGACGACCCACTTCAGCGAAAGCCTGTGATTGCACTTGCGAAGGAGAAATTGGGATGGGAGCCAAAGGTGGAGCTCATAGAGGGGCTAAAGAAGACTATCGAGTATTTTAGGGAGAATGGTTAGATGGAAAAAAGATTACAAGATGCACCAAAAGAAATTTGGGAGTATGATCAGGAATCCTATCAAAGGCTCACAGATCATGATGTGCATTATTCTGAAATGGTGCCTTACGAGCGAAAATTTGTTCATGGTCTCATTCGCTACATGAAACCCAAAAGAATTTTAGAGATTGGTGTTGCAGAAGGTGGAGGGAGTGTTGTCATTTTAAATGCCATCGAGGACACTCCCGAGACCACCCTTACCTCGATCGACCTGATGGAGACCTGTTGGAATGATAGTACCAAAGGGGTGGGATTTGCTTGTTTAGAAAAATATCAAAGCAACAAACAGTGGGAGATGCATCTAGGAAAAGACCCTTCAGAGATCATCGAAGAGCTCGCAAAAGAGGGGAAATTTGATTTTTTGATTCTAGATACGGCGCATGTTCATCCCATCGAAAGTTTAAATTTTCTATCCGTATTTCCGTTTTTGACCGAGAATTGCACGATGGTTCTGCATGATATTGGTGAGTATGAGGGAAATGAGGAGAGATACAGCAATTTTCCTGCTGTTCCATTTGCGTGTAAACTATTATTTGACACCTTGGTCGGTGAAAAGAGAGTGTTACCCCCTTCGAAGTATCCGATGGATAGAGTGGTTTCTAATATTGGAGTGTGTCAATTTAACATAGACACTAAAAAATATATCGGAAATATTTTATCTATGCTTCTTTTTCCATGGGGATTGCAACCAGATAGAGTGGATAGTATTTTCGCATTATTAGAGAGATACTATGATGAGGACGCTGTGCAAACTTTGGAGCGGAGCTATCAATACAATCGTTTTTTCGAGCTAGGATGGGGACAGACACGGAATAACAATCCCCTGCATTACAATAAAAAGAAGATTATATTCTATGGATATGGAGACTTTTTTCAAAAGCTGTGGAACACGCCTTCTTTTTTCTCGGAACCAATTGTAGAAGTATGGGACAAGGCAGACAAAGAGAGTACGGAAGAGGGATTACTCCTTCGAAAACCCGATTATAACTCGACTGAAAAAGAGGAAATTTTAATTGTTTTGTCCACTGCACCCAAGGATATCGAGGTTCAGGAGAGTATCAAAGCAGAGCTCAAGGGGTATGGGTTCCCTCGTGTGGTTCATTATTTAGAGTTGGATAGGGCATAGGTTTTTCATTTAAAGTAGTATCCATGAATTTATTGGTAGGAGGCGAACTCATGAGTCAGATCACAAAAAAACAAATACTAGAAATTCTAGAAGACATCAAAGAGGGGACCCATTCCCTTCGTGACCTAAAAGAAGAGTCCTTATCCTCGGTCTGGATGGAAAACATTCCGGTCTTTGGTCAGCTTATTTGTATGGTAGGGGATCATTTACTGGAATTGAGTGAGGAATATGCGCCTTTAGTGGAACTCATCGAGGGATATTGTCTCAACTTGCAGAAAATCGAAACAGAAAATCTGGAGATAAAAGAGAGAAAAAAAACCGCCAAAGAAATGTTGGATCTTTTGCAAAAATTGCAATTTGAATGCAAAAAACGATTGCCAGAGGATCGCAAAAAACTAGTCTTTTTTCCATATCTATATGCGATGTGGGATTCACTGGAGAGCATTTGGCGAGCAGCGGTAGAGAGTGGAGAATACGATGTTTTGGTGGTACCCATTCCCTATTATGAGAAAAATCCAGACGGCTCTTTTGGCAAAATGAATTATGATGGACAACTCTATCCAGATGAAGTGCAAGTGGTGGACTGGAAAAGTTATGATGTGGCAGCACAAAAACCAGATGTTGCCTATGTGCACAATCCCTATGACGACATGAATTATGTGACCAGTATTCATCCTAATTTTTATAGCAAAAACCTCAAGGAGCATGTTGGGTCCTTGGTGTATGTTCCTTATTTTGTCTGCGTGAATGATGTGATTACCGAGGATTATTGTGTGAATCCTGTCACAATTTCGGCGGATTATATCATTGTGCAGTCAGAAATAGTGAAAGAAGCGTATGTGGATGCGCTATATCAGTTTGGGAAAAGTAATCAATTATCGTGGAACAAAAGGGAGATTAGCAAAAGAATCCTTCCTTTAGGTAGCCCTAAGTACGATAGTGTCAAACAAGACAGTGAGTTCGATATTCCAAAAGAGTGGGAATCTGTCCTCTATAAAGAAGATGGCATAGCAAAAAAAGTGATCTTCCTCAACAGCACGTTGAGCACTGTGCTCGCCCTTGGGGAGGAGGCTCTTGATAAGCTAGAGGATAATCTTGCTACCTTTGAGCAAAAACAAGACAGGATAGCACTATTGTGGCGACCCCATCCTCTGATGGAGAGTACTCTTAAATCTATGCGCCCTCAGTGGTATCAACGATATCTCTCCATCGTGAAGGGGTATCGAAACGGTAACTGGGGAATCTTTGATGACAGCAAAGACTTTACTCGTGCTGTGGCAGTCAGTGATGCCTATTATGGCGATCATGCAAGTTCTGTGGTGGACGTCTTTGAGAAGGCGGGAAAACCAATTATGATGCAAAACTATAAAATATTATATCAAAGCGAATACCATGAAAAAGAGGGGGTGGGGTGATGAGTTTTTCGTTAATGCCAAATGGAATTTATGAAGATGAGCAGTATTACTGGTTTCCAGAAATGCAGTTTAACGCGTTTTATCGTGTTGATAAAGAAACTAGGGTGCCGGAGCTACTCTTCCACTTTCCAAATGAGGCACTTGAGACTGAGAGATTATATACTCAACCGGTTAAAGTAGGGGATTGGTTTGTCTTTTCTCCAATAAGTGCCAAATCGCTTTTTCTGTATAATGTTCTAACAGGGGAACAAAAAAATATTCCACTTAAACCTGTGAGCGAAACGAAAAAAATCGAATATATAGAAGGTTTGAAATTTTCCGTCCCTGTGGTGCGCGGAGATATCGTTTACTTTTTCCCGTTAACTTACCCTGCTATCCTGAAATTGGATCTTAACACGATGAAAGTGTACTATTTAACCACTTGGGTGAAGCAACTAGAAAAGCAGATTGTGCAACACCAATCCACTCAGACAATTTTATATTTTAATGGTAGATACCTTAATGATGTAGATAGCAGGAAAGTTCTGTTTACTTGTGGGGGTAGCGCAGTTGTATTCGAGTTTGACTTCAATCTTGAAACAGGGATCGTTCATAACTTACAGGGGGATGTCGCTGTATTTCAGCGGATCATATATGATGGCAGTAACTATTGGTTGACGCCTAGTATAGGCAATCTTCTCACAAAATGGAACAAAGAGACCGGAGAGATCACTACTTTTCCTATAATAGACCAGTGGAATCATCCTTGGCCCATTGTGGGTGTATCCTTTAAGTATAACGAAGGTATTTATATGCTGACGACAAAAGATAGTCATTGTTATCGATTGAATTTAAAAGAAGAAAGAATAGAACAATTGGGATTCCTTGAGCCTGTGATACAGCAAGAGAAAACCGATCAAGTCATCTATTACACTTACGATATCTTCTCGAATATGGTGGAAAAGGAACATTTGTGCTTTGTCAGTGCTCGAGATTTTCGTTGGTATACCATAAATCTTGAGACCGAAGAGGTCACTTCCTTCGCACTAGAAGTTGATGAAAGTGCGCAGAGTATCATTTCGGATCAAATTGCACCCTATAAGTACGAGTGTATAGCGCGTGGAATTTCAGAATTTGTCAATTTTCTGGATGAACGTATTTCAAAGGAACACATTGTAGTCAAACGCAGTGACACCATAGGGGATACCATTTTGGAGGCGACTACGACCTCTAAGTGAATCTGTCAAAAAATTTACAGTGAGTTCCTCCCCAGATCAAGCTCTCCGAACCTTATCCTTCATGAGATAGCCCTGCCTTTTTATAGCAGGTGGCAGCCACTCGTTGGCGGAATAAATTCTTCTATTTTTTAGTAAAAACCCAGAAAAGTCGGGCTTTGTACGTCCAAACATGTTCACGCATTTGGCGTTGTTATGACACCGCCCACCCGCAGAATTCATACTTTGAATTAGCTCATTTTCCTTGCTGAAATTCTTGAATTTGTGGCTGGCGCACTGACTTCCACGGTCAGATTGTGGGATACATCCTTTCAAGTCGTGCTTCTCTAGAGCGTGTTAGTACCTTACAAGGACTAAATCTATTTCCATATTGTCCTTCATCGCTATAACAAGGCATAGATTGTCATAACAGTCGAAAATTCTACTTAAATACAAGCTTTTGTCCAAACAAGGTGAATTGTCACGAAGGACAAGAAAAGCCACCCTGGGGGTGCATGGAATTTCAGTAGTGTCGGTTACAACCATTTTGCAACGTTTTTCGGCGGTGAATCCTCTGTTTAGACCATTATCTTCTTTTTGTGTATTTTTCATCGCTTTTAGAATTCTGAAGGCTCTCAGCTCTGGCGTTTATGAACTGACTCCTAATTTTGCTCTCGTGTATATCTTTGTAGCATCTTCTATTCCGGGGGTGTTTCATCCTTGCTGGTTGTTTTACTATATCACAGATTTTAGGAAAAAACTTTAACTTTCAATGTACCTTATCAGATAGGGGATTAAGATTAGGTTTGAGTGTGTCGATATATTTACCAGTGTATGAGGGAATGAGTTCGAAAAGAGTCTAAGGATTTGAAAGAAATGGAGCAGGTATTGTGTGCTTGTCGCTGATAAAGTAAGATCATTGGGTGTTTTAGGGATAGTCGGTAAGAAACTTACTAAAACATGATATGATAGATCAACAAGATTTAGAGGAGATAGGGTATGAACTATGAAAAAGAAGAGATCATAGAAAAAATTTCAGGTTGTCGAGCGAAAAAACTGTGTATTTTTGGTGCAGGAACTAACGGGAAGTTGTTTTGTGAAAAATTTAAAAAGGTGCAGTTTGAAATTGATTCATTTTGTGACAATAATTCGGAACTTCATGGTGAATTTATTCATGGTTTTCCTTGTATTTCCCTAGAAATACTACAACAGGATAAAGAGGAAACTTTGGTTGTAGTTTCACCGGATGAATCCGAAGGGATTGTCAGCCTATTAAAAGAAAAAGGGTTCCCTTTTGTAGTTTTGAAAGACGAAATTAATTTTTATGAGTACTATATAGAAAATATAGAATTAAATATCGTAAATCACTGTGATTTAGATTGTCAATTTTGTAGTCATTTTTCTTCGATTGCACCAGAGTATTGCGTCCCTTTTGAAGCATTAGAGAAAGATATAAAGCGTCTGAGAGAGTTAGCAATTAACCGTCTACTAAACGTTAAAATCATTGGAGGAGAGCCACTTCTGCACCCAGAACTTGATAAAATCATGGGTATGATACGAGAAAATCTACCAAAAACCCAAATCCAACTGGTTACAAATGCTGTCAAGCTAATGAAGCAACCCGAGAGTTTTTGGCTCACTTGTCAAAAGAACGATATTGTGATTACCCCTACAAAGTACCCTGTTTCTTTAGACTTTGAGGGGATGGAGAAAAAAGCGAAAAAATATCAAGTGAAATATCGGTATTACAACAATGCAGAGGTTGTTAAAACCATGTGGAAGAGTCCCTTAGACTTGGATGGGAACCAAACGTTAGAAAAGTCTTATGATATCTGCAAGTCAGCTCGGTATTGCGGGATGCTGATGGAAGGAAAACAATATATTTGTCCCATAACAGCTAACGCTAATATTTTTATAGAGAAATTTCAAGTGCCCATGAAAGTGACAGAGAAAGATTATTTAGACATACATTCTGAGATAACTTGTGATGATTTCGTGTCTTTTATAAATAACCCAACCCCTTTTTGTCGTTATTGCAAACTTTCAGAGAGAACACTAGATCACCCTTGGAAACGTACCACGGGAAAGGCGGAGGAATGGTTGTAATACCAAATATTAAAGCTAATGTAGGATTGTTGAGGAGAAAAAATGGACAGAGATTTGAAAATTTATAAAGATAGTTTGATTGTTCTTTGGGGAGCTGGGCGATGTGGCAAAGAAATCGTACGTGAAATGCAAAAACATGGACTAGATGTCTATGCTTTTTGTGATAACGATCCCACTAAATGGGGGGATACTTGGACAGGAATACCTATTATTTCTCCTGAAAAGCTGTGCGAATTACAGAACCATTCTAAGGATAAAGAACTGCTTGTGCAGATTGCAAATTCCCCTTTTGAGGATAATTGGCGGGAAATTTCCGAGTTAATCACCCAACAACTGGAAGATATGGGTATTACTCGATTTGTGGATTCTGAATTCGCCTTCGAAACCGTGTTTTTTCAAACTATGGTTCAAGAATTAGGGATTTCTTCAGATCAGGGCGAAGTGGTATTGGAAGAGTATACAGATAAAAGTAAAAGAAAAAAATATTTTCAATTTTATGAAAATGGATTTCGGAAATTGATGCGTCAAGATCATTTAGAATGGTTTGTGCTAAATATTGTGGATCATTGTAATTTAAATTGTCAACGATGTGACCATTTTTCAACTTTGGCTGACCCATACTTTGTTAAAGTGAATGCCATTGATAACGACTTGAAGCAAATGTCGAAAATTTTGAATCAACGATTGGATTTCATGAAAATTGAGGGTGGTGAGGTTTTCCTGCATCCAGAATTGATTGAAATCCTACAGGTTGTGCGAAAACATTTCCAGAATACAAAAATTCTATTGCTCACAAATGGACTTCTCTTGCTCAAGCAAGGGAAAGAATTCTGGGATTGCTGTCGTGAAAATAATATCGTTCTTTCTGTGACGAAATATCCTGTCAATTTTGATTACGACAAAGCAAAGAAAGTGGCACTGGACAACCAAGTAGAGTATGATTATTTTAGTGGGGATGTTGTTGTCAAATCGTCCTATAAATTGAGCTTGGATGAAAAAGGAAAACAAAATCCCCAAAAGAGTTTTGTTCATTGCCATCGGGCGAATTCCTGTTCCTTTTTGATGGAAGGAAAATTTTATATCTGCCCTGTCATTTATAATTCTAAATATCTAAATCAGAAGTTAGGGACGGATTTTACCATAGAAGATGGAGATTTTATCGATATTTATAAGATTGACTCTCCAGAGGTCTTTACCAACCATATTTCGAAGCCTTCACCATTTTGTCGCTATTGTGCTAGCTTGGAAGATGCTCATGAAATTCCTTGGGCAGTTTCAAACTATTCTGCGGATGAATGGTTGATATAAGCTGAGAGTGGTTTGAATTTCTCTGGCTGAATATATTTAAGAAAGACTAACTATGAAAAGTCAACCCCTAAATGACAAAAAGTTAGAGAAAATTTTCAGAGCGAAATTTGTGACGTTCAGAGAAAAAATGGCATGGCAAATAGAGTGGCAAATGCCCCTCAAAAAAAACAGTATGTAGTTGAAAAAGTCCGAAACCTAAGCTGCTACTTTATAGGTTTCGCCCGACTTCTGGAGCTGGTAAATCACCCTTACTAGCTTCTTCGCGGCATGGGAAAGTGCCACATTATAATGCTTCCCTTCGGTACGTTTTTTAGCTAAATATTCCTTAAACACAAGACTCCACTGGCAGACAAATTTGGTGGTATTATAAAGAGCATACCGCAAATATCGAGATCCCCGTTTTTCCATTTTTGCATGGGTAGAATACATATGCCCAGACTGATAAGTGGAGGGGGACATCCCAGAATAAGCGAGAATTTTATCTGGGGAACTGAAACGAGAAAAGTCACCA
>JAWXUK010000002.1:0-51213 GCA_044432785.1 Eubacteriales bacterium
AGGAGTGTAAACAGCTCACTAAGGCTGGAGTTTCAAGTCTTGCTCTCACCATTGAAGATCCTAGTGCAGAGTGGAAAGAGCAATGCCTCACTGCTGTGGAGGATATTCGAAAGGCTAACAAGCACCTTAATATCGTGCTACATAGCGACTCTGTCTTTACCCAAGCAGAACTTAAGCAACTCTTGCGCTCGAAGGTTTCTAAGGTGCAAGTGGAAGCTAGCGATATTTCTCTTCACGATAAATTCCTCTTCGAGAACAAGCTCCATCGTCTTAAGTCCATCGGCAAGGCGAACAATCGTCTCAAGATTGCCACCATGGGCTACAAGACTGCCCGATTTATCCTACGTGCCATTTAATCCTGTCCCCTTGGGATAGTATTTCAACAAAATTTGCACCCTCTCACGCAGCAAGAGGGTGCAAATCCCAATATTCTTTGATTGACTGGAGTCTTTATGGATTTTCTATTGGCAAGAAATGCCTTTTATTTGCGCTGTATTTTTGTCTTTATTGGGTGGGTGGTTTTTGGTGCAGTCACGGAAAATTATACAGAAAGTTTTATCAAGGAGCAATCCTACGATATTGTAATCGATGGCACCACCATCACTTACCCTACCACCACGATTGCCGAGCTACAATCCAAGGGGTTTGAACCCATGCCGGAAACCACTTCCTATCTCTCGAAAAATCCAGAACTAGATGGGCTGGATTGGTCTCCTTTTGCTCATTCTGGGCTGACCTATCACGGTCCTGTCTATCGTGAGATTCCAGATTATCTCCACTTTCAAAAAGGGGAGACCCCTGTCGCCCTCTTTGCGTGGAACTATACTTCAGATGATCTGGAACTAAGCGATACCCCTGTCTTTGCCTATGCCTTTGACCTACGTGAGAGCGAGATCACCATCGACGGAAAACTCTTCGAGCCACTGATGCCTTTGCGTGAGGTGGAGTCTTTATTGCGTGGGTACGAATTTTTCGAGCATTATCTCTTTAGCGAGAGATGGGGTTACGTCAAAGAGTATCCCTATTTGGTCTCCTATACTTATGGTTGGGAGGGGGATGGCGACTATGAAGCTGAGCGCTTTACCTATGCTGCCATTTCTCGTGCCAATTCCTTCGGGCTTGTCTTTGATGAGAATAACGCACTGATGAAGGTTGTACTTGGAAAGGGAAGTTCTGGCGAGCTTTCTGATCCAATGGATCCTCATCAAGACACCTATCTCACTGTGCTTGGAGTGATGATTTGGGTGACTGCTTTTTGTGGGTTTGAATATCTCTCTCGTAAAAGCCATGGGGAGTTTGACCAATAGAACCAAACAAAAAAGAGTGTTGCAGACTGCAACACTCTTTTTTTATCCTGGTAGTAGGCTAAATAGCAACCCAAAGACAAAACTGACTGGGTAGATATAAATATAAGTAAATGGAAATGTGAATACAATAGAGACCACCATTACGATATAAAGGGAGTTTCCTTTGTAATATTTCGCTTGACGGATGATCTGTACAAAGGCAACAAGTTGCGTGAGTCCATAGATATAGAAGGTATACTCTAAAATTTGAGCAGTAAAAATATTCGGTACAAAGATTGCAATGAGCAACGCTGCGAATATCATAACGTGAACAATCACTGCATTCATGAGGGTGCAGGTCCAAAACTGTAGAAGGGAACAACATCCTCCCTTCCAATAGCGTTTGTAGGGGAGTAAACCCTGTACCTGTTCCTGTGGGTCGTAGTGGGTGCTGGTTGATTTTGTCTTGATGGACTCTGCAGTCATGACAAAGGGTTTTTCAAAGTCGTCATCGAAATCGGTTAGGTTCATGTTGTCTCCTCCAAAATAAGATAGGTTGATTGTATCATGATATTAGACGTTTGATGTGGAAGAAAGTTCCATTTTGATGCCCTCAATTTTGAATTAGGAATTTATTTTTTCACCAGTAAAACCACGGTTTCAACGTGTCTTGTCCTTGGGAAGAGGTCCACCCCTTGTACTTTTGCCACACCATAGCCAAGTTCTTCGAATTTTTTGAGGTCTCGAGCCAGTGTGCCTGGATCGCACGAGACATAGACCATTTTTTTCGCCTTCATACTCGCTAAGAGATGAGGGACTTCGGGGGCTAGTCCTTTGCGTGGTGGGTCGAGCACGATAACATCTGGAGCAACCCCTTCGCTCGATAGTTTTACTGCTACTGCTGCGACATCCCCTGCAAGGAACTCAGCATTTTTTATCTTGTTGCGCTCGGCGTTACTGCGTGCATCAAGAATGGATGATTCCACCAATTCTGCACCAATGACTTTTTTCGCTTGTTTTGCTAGAAATAGACTAATTGTTCCAATTCCACAATATAAATCAATCACGGTTTCCTTACCTGTTAGCTCTGCAAAATCTGCCACAGTGTTGTATAGCACTTCGGTTTGAGCGAGGTTCACTTGGAAGAAGGAAGAGAGGGATAGCGAAAAAGTGAGACCACATAGCTCCTCCTCTATGACGCTTTTACCCCATAAAATGATATTCTTTTTGCCAAGAACCACGTTGGTATCCTCACGATTGACATTGATTACCACACCAACAAGCCCTTGAATTGCCTCCTCGAGGCGTTCCACCAAAATTTCTTGTGCTGGAAGACGTTTTTTGGTTGCTACCACGCAAACCAATACCTCTCCTTTAGCGTTAGTGCGCAAATAGAGATGTCTCACCATTCCTTTTTGGGTGGATTCATCATAAGGGGTAACCCCAAAATCCTTCATCCAATCCTTTACCAATTCCCGTACTTCAGTGGTTTTTGGTGGTTGGAGCTGACAGATGTTAATATCAATAAGTTGGTGACTGCGTGCTCGGTAAAATCCAATGGAAATGCCACGTTTCCCCATAGCCACTGGGTATTGGATTTTATTCCGATAGAAACTGATCTCTTCTGCTCCTAAAATAGGGGGAACCTCGGCAGTGATCCCTCCAATACGAGAGAGGGCATTTTTGAGATGGTCGTGCTTGGCTCGCAGTTCCTCGGTATAATCCATATGCCTGTATTGACAACCACCACATTTTTCACTGAAATAGCAGTCGGGATCGGTGCGATGTTCGGAATCTGTGAGGCGTGTCACCCCTCTGCCGTAGGCGAAATTTTTGTGGGTCTTGACCAAGTTCACTTCCCATTCTTCGCCAGAAATGGTGTTAGGGATGAAGATGGGTCTGCCATCCACTCGAGCCACCCCTTCTCCTTGCGCTGTGTAGCCCTCGATGGTACAAGTGAACGTTTGATTTTTCTTCCAGTCTGTCATGTATGATACTCCTTTTTGTCTTCTTGTTTCCCTATTATATAGTAGGGGAGGACAAAAGTCAAATCTTTCTCCCATTTTTAGCAAGAGACATCAAAATTTCCACCTCTGAATATAGAAAATAATTTGCAAAAACCCTTGACAAATGGCGAAAAAAAGATATAATAGATAGGTACACCAATTTTAGATTTGGTGACAATCCTTGTCTCTTCCAATACTGAAGAAGAGGCCAAAGTCCATAAGGAGGTGCAAAATCATGTCAAAGATTACAGCAAATTACGAGACCATGTATATCATTAACCCTACCATCGATGCAGAGGCTACCGCCGCTATCGTTGAAAAGTTTAAGGCTATCGTGGCAACAAACGGAACAGTGACCGAGGTCAACGAGTGGGGCAAGCGTCGTCTTGCTTACGAAATCGACGATCTCATGGATGGGTACTATGTGCTCATGACCTTTAACGCTGCTCCAGAAATCCCTGCAGAGCTTGATCGTGTGTTCCGTATCACTGAACACATCATGCGCTCGATGACCATTTGTAAAGACTAAAGAGGAGGGGTTTTTGTATGCTCAACAAAATTATCTTGATGGGTCGTTTGACCCGTGACCCCGAGCTACGTCACACCCAGACCGGTCTTCCTGTTGCTAGTTTTTCTCTCGCTGTGGATCACGATTTCAAAGACAAGAACACGGGTGACCGTGGGGTTGACTTTATCAATATCGTGGCTTGGCGAGGCACTGCAGAATTTGTCAAACGTTATTTCGCCAAAGGTCGTATGGCTGTGGTAGAAGGTCGTTTGCAAATGCGTGATTACACAGATAAAAACGGTAACAAACGCACCGCCGCTGAAGTGGTTGCCGAGAATGTATATTTCGGCGATTCCAAGCCAGCTGGCGAGCGTGGTGGCGATACCAACTACTCCAATGCGTATGCAGCTGCACCGCAAGAGAGTCCTGCCTATCCTACTGCGCAATCCACCACACCTTACGACAGCTCCCCATCAACTAATGAGGGATATGCCCCCATTAGTGATGACGGCGAGTTGCCATTTTAACAATTTACCCGAAAGGAGATTTCATCATGGAACGTGATCGTGATAACAAAGGCGGCCCTCGTGGAGGTGCTCGCAAACGCCGTAAAGTATGTGCTTTCTGTGTGGACAAAGTTGACCACATTGACTACAAAGATGCCAACAAACTTCGCCGTTTTACTTCGGAGCGTGCAAAAATTTTGCCCCGTCGTACCACCGGTACCTGTGCGCATCATCAACGTCAACTCACTGAGGCTATCAAACGTGCTCGTCAAGTGGCACTTCTACCTTACGTGACCGACTAATCTATCAGTCTAAACGCAGAGAGTCACCTCGCTTTGAGGCTCTCTGCGTTTTCTCAATCCCATATTTTCAACCAAAAAGGAGTGATTTTCTTGAAACGTACTAAAATTTCAGCCATATACGAGGCTCCCGAGCAATATACTACCTCTACCCTTACCCTGTGTGGTTGGGCGAGAACCCTGCGTGATATGAAAACCTTTGGATTTATCGAACTTAACGACGGTTCTTTCTTCAAAAATATCCAAGTGGTGGCAGATTCTAATATCTTGGAGAACTATAAGAGCATTTTATCCCAAAATGTTGGGGCTGCCTTCATTGTGGAAGGGAATCTCATCCTCACCCCAGAAGGGAAACAACCTTTTGAGCTTAAGGCTACCTCTATTACCATTGAAGGGGTATCAGCTCCTGAATATCCATTGCAGAAAAAACGTCATTCCCCTGAATTTTTGCGTACCATTGCCCACTTACGTCCCCGTACAAACCTCTATTCTGCTGTGTTTCGTGTTCGCTCTGTGGCTGCTCACGCGATTCACACCTTTTTTCAAGAGCGTCGCTTCGTCTATGTCCATACCCCTATTTTAACAGCTTCCGACTGTGAAGGCGCCGGTGAGATGTTTCAAGTGACCACTCTTGACCTGAAAGATGTGCCCAAAACCACCGAGGGAGAAGTGGATTTCTCGAAAGATTTCTTCGGGAAACAAGCAAATCTAACGGTATCTGGTCAATTAAATGCTGAAAACTTCGCCCTTGCTTTTGGCGATGTTTACACCTTTGGCCCTACCTTCCGTGCCGAAAATTCTAATACCACACGTCATGCAGCAGAATTTTGGATGATTGAGCCTGAGATTTCATTTGCTGACCTCAATGATGACATGGATCTTGCCGAGGATATGATGCGTTTTGTCATTCGTACCGTCATGGAGAGCTGTCCCGAGGAAATGGAATTTTTCAACTCCTTTGTAGACAAGGGACTTCGTGACCGATTGGAACTTGTTGCAAGCTCTACCTTTGGGCGTGTGAGCTACACGGAGGCAATCAAGCTCCTCGAAGAGAGTGGACACAACTTTGAGTATCCTGTTTCTTGGGGTTGCGATCTGCAAACCGAGCATGAGAGATACCTCACTGAGCAAATTTTCAAGAAACCTGTTTTTGTCACTGATTATCCAAAGGAAATCAAAGCATTCTATATGAGACTGAACGATGACGGTAAAACCGTTGCTGCTTGCGACTGCCTCGTCCCTCAAATTGGCGAGATCATCGGTGGTTCTCAAAGAGAGGAACGTCTCGATGTCCTCGAAGCTCGTATGGTGGAATCCGGTCTTGATCCTGCCGATTATTGGTGGTATAACGACCTACGTCGGTACGGCAGCGCTCGACATGCAGGATTTGGTCTTGGTTTTGAACGATTGGTCATGTATTTAACCGGAGTTTCCAATATTCGTGATGTTACCCTACACCCTCGAACCGTTGGGAACGCTGATTTTTAGTGTAGATCTGTTGTGGGTTCTTTTATGTCTAAAAAGTCATTGGTTGATTTTACAACTTTTTGCAAAAAACACTTGACAAGGACCTATAAATGAGATATAATATTAAAGTACCTCGATTGAGGTACTCTTATGCGGCTGTGCTGGAATTGGTAGACTGGCAAGCTTGAGGTGCTTGTGCCCTACGGGTGTACGGGTTCGACTCCCGTCAGCCGCACCAAATGACCCTTAGGCGAACCTTTTGGATTGCCTAAGGGTATTTTCATACCGTTTGGAGAGGCGGAGCAATAAATATCCACATAAGTGCCACTTTCGTCGTCAAATAGCAAGATTTTGCGAACAAAAGTGTCGATTAGGTTTGTGCGATAATGGACATCTCGCACATCACCCACACGGAATTTATCCATGAAGAAGGCGATTTCTTTGGCTGTGAGTTGGGGGCTTTGTATTTTTTCCTTGGCAAGCTCCACTTCCAAAAGTTCTTTTTCTTCTTGTCGCTTCTGAATTTGTGCCGAGAGCAATTCGATCGCTGTACCTTGCTCGATTGCCTTCACTAGATTTTGAGTGGCTTTCTCGTTTTCTTTTATCTTCGCTTGAATATAGTTTAGTTGGTCGGTATTTCCCTCTTTGAGGGAAAGGTCGGCTATTTTTTGTGCTATCTCCTGAATATACTCTGGGGTCAGGGTTGCTCTAACTGAATCTACCACCACGTTCTCGATGAGGTCCTTTGCAACTGGTTTCATCTGACATCCTTGTTTTTTTCGCTGATTCACACAAGAATAATACTGATAGAGTTTGTTTGTGTGGGATGTTCCGCTGATTCCAATCATCGCAGAGTCACATGAACCGCAAAATAATTTTGTGGTCAAGAGGTACATCTCCTCTTTCGCCTTTGCTCTCGCAGGGGCTTTCTTGTTTTCTGCCATCTTGCTTTGTGCTTGCTCGAAGGTTTTATCTTCAATAATGCGAGGAATACCATCAGGGATTTCAACATCATTATAGATGTATATGCCCATATATCGACGATTCACTAGGATATTTCTGATTGAATTCTTATTATAGGGGTTGCCACGGCTTGTTTTTAATCCGATAGCATTGAGGTGGGCGATAATGCTCGCCATCGTTTTGCCCTCGATATACATACTGAAGATTTTTTGCACAATGGGTGCGGTTTCTTCATCCAAAACAATCTGTTTGTTGACTGATTTGTACCCCAAGGCTAAGGCTCCACCTGTGCTTAACCTTTTTTCAGCGTTGATTTGCATACCACGTTTGACCTTTTGGGAGAGTTCTTTGCTATAATACTCCGCCATACCCTCCAGAATGGACTCCATCAACACCCCACTGGCATCGTCTGTGATGTTCTCACGAGCCGACAACACCCGAACACCATTTTTCTTGAGTTTTGCCTTAAATGTTGCACTATCATAGCGATTACGAGCAAATCGGTCTAGTTGATAGACCAGAACGCCCTCGAATTGACGTTTGGCACTGTCGGAAATCATCTTTTGGAACTCAAGTCGCTTTTCTGCGTCCGTTCCAGATAAAGCACGGTCAATGTACTCGCCAACGACATTGTAGCCACTTCGCTCTGCATAATCATAACAGGATTTGAGTTGTCCCTCGATTGATTGCTCGGACTGGGAAGCAGAACTATATCTTGCGTAAATCACGATATTCATGGTTTATTCCTCCTCATTCATCATATTTAATATGGTATCTTTCAAACGATGGTTCATGGGGGACGAGGGGTCGAAGCACATCTCTATGAACTTCTGGAAGTCCTTGTTTTCTTCGGTGTACTTGGGGATGGCTTCGTAGGTTGTGCCTTGAGGGTTGTCACGTGCTTTACCAAAAATGTCCCCTCTCCAAAATTGGTGAAGGGACATTTTTGTATGGGTTATAAACTAATAATTAATAGTAATTTACAGTATATCCGTTATCTTTTCCCCATTTTTCTGAATAAGAGCCTTCTTTTACAGAAATTGTCTTAAATGATGGACAAACAGAAAATGCACCGGTTCCGATTGATGATAGGGTTTCAGGGAAAGTAGCTGACTTTAATGGAGTACAAGTTTGGAATGCATAATCTCCTATCGAAATCAGAGAAGCACCAAAATTAGCTTCGCTAAGAGAATTACACCCACTAAAGGCGCCGCCCTCTATCACGAGCAGAGAGTCTGGCAAAGAGATTGATTGTAGTTTTGTACAGTCTCGGAATGCAGAAGCATCTATAAGAGTCAGTGATTCTCCGAAATCTACCGAGCTAAGCGAAGAACAAGTAGTAAATGCATGGTTGCCAATTTCAACTACGGAATCTGGGAGTACAATAGTTTCTAGAGAAATACAATCTGCAAAAGTATATGAGTGAATTTTGATAAGCGATGTCGGAAAATTTACATTTTGAAGAGAGGAGCAACCATTAAAATTAAAGTCAAGTTCAGTAATAGAATTAGGTAATGTAGCAGAAACCAAAGATGAACAATTAGAAAATGTGGCTGGTCCAAGATAGGTTACTGAATCTGGGATCAGAATAGTAGACAGAGAGGTACATTCTCCAAAAGCCGCCCTGCCTATCGACGTTAACGAATTTGGCAAATCCACTGAATCTAGGGACGCACATTCATAAAAAGCACGTTCTTCAATAGCGACAAGTGAATTCCCGAACTCTACAGCGCTTAAAGAAATGCAGCCGTGAAAAGCTTCGTAACCAATATAGGCTACAGAATCAGGAAATTTTACTGATTTTAGTGTAATATTACCATAAAACGCTTTGCTATCTATGTAAGTAACTACATCGGGGATTTGAATTTCAGGTGCTGCACCTGTATAGCTACGAAGCACGATTTCGTTATCGACAAGTTCTATTATGAAGTTATCTGCAGCAGCGGCTGATATTTCTTCTTGTGATAATGCGCCAGACCCAGTGTTTCCGCTCTGAGGAGCTTCTAAGGAAACATCACTGACTATAATAATAAGATTGTATAAATGTGTGCCTAACATTTCCGTACTGGCAGATAGAAGCGTATAATCGCCTGAAATAATCCATTCTGGGCTGTTTTTACTAAAATATTCTAATTCGTCTGCAGCCAGTAAAATAGTATCTTCTAAATTTTCTAAGACACCAAATTCATCTGAATATTGTGTGTAGTCGAAACTTCTTGCTCCTAAGCACCATTCATCGGTTTGTTTTATAAACTCTATAAATGTGGCATCATTTTGGATCGTGACAACCGAGCCCAGAGTTGCCCATTTCTCTAAATTATTAGCCATTAGCGTTACAATGTCAGCCAAGCTCTGAATCTTTGCTCCAAGTGTGACATAAAGGTCAGCTTCTGCTGGCTGACCCCAAGGTCCTGTTACTTTGTTTGTCTCTACACTAGAGGAAGTAGGCGAGGTTCCATCTTCTGTTTCATCAGCACAACTGGTGAGAGAAAGAAGAAGTGCGGTGCTAGTTAAGATGCTCAAAATGATTTTTGTGTTCATACTGTTCTCCATTCATTATAAATTTTCGATAAATCCACAAAATAAATATTACCACAAAAAACAGATTTTGTCAACTACTAATTATCATCAGTGATAATGCGATGTCGTTTAGAACTGGTTATACTATACTAAAGAGGTGAAATAGATGATAGCTGATACTATTAAACAACTTCGAGAACAGAGCAACATGACCCAAACTCAGCTCGCCAAGAGACTCTCAATCACTCGCTCTAGCGTAAATGCTTGGGAAATGGGTATTTCATGTCCCTCTACTCAGTATCTGGTGGAGTTAGCACAGCTATTTTCTGTGTCAACTGATTACCTATTAGGATTGAGTGACCGTCAAATGGTGAGCATCGACGGATTGACAGAGCAAGAAATTGAGATTTTGTATGGGTTGCTGGGTTATTTTAGGGGGAAATAAACCCCACTCACCCTCCACACACTATTATACTTCCTCAATACAGCAACGCCTCCCCCTTGTCCGCCTCGCTCATCTCCTCCGAAGTGCGACCAACCAAGGACAAAATCCGCAGTAGAGCCACTTCCTCTACATTTTCTTGCGATATATCCACCCCAGAATCCTCCATCAGCACCGCAATCTGCTCATCTAGTTGCTTGACCATTGCTCGCTTTTTGGGAAGGTCGAGATTGCCAATCCGCTTCGTAATCTCCCTGATGTTTACCGAAATATCCGCATTTTGCAAATAATTGTAAGGGTCTTTCTTGTTCTTAACGTGTTTTGTGCGGATTTCTTCCAGAATTCCGTCTAAGTCCTCGTATAATACCGTTTTGAAATACCTATCGGCTTGGATTTGACTGGATTTCAACGTGTCAAGGTGCTTTTTCTCATCTGGTGAAGTAGGTTGTTTGCTCATCTGCTCGTGCAGGAGGGTTACATCATAATTGAATGCCACAACCCTCTTGCTTGCAAGATTGTCCACAAAAATCTCGATATTTCGCAGAAAGACGGGGAACTTTTCTTGAATCATGAGTTCACATAGAAGTTTGTTGTTAATCTCTCCGCTTTTCAGCACACAAATTGCCTCGTCTGTCAAATTAAGTTCTGCAACATCGGAACGGGTTTGCTGATCGGAAGTGGTCGCACCGAGCAAATAATCAGTGGTCACACCGTAGAACTTCGCCAGTTTGACGAGGTTTATGTAACTGATGGACTGGTTTTTCTCATCATTTTCATAATGATTTAGCGTTGATTTTGGAATTCCTACCGCATTTGACAAGGATTCCGTGCTTTTGAACCCATGATTTTTGCGTAAATCATATAACCGCTCTCCCAGTGTGCTCCCCTCTAACATGGCGCCCCCTTCTTTCTGTAGGTTTTCTTCAGTATATCGCAAAAATACCACAAAATCAAGCAAAATCGTTCGACTTTGCTCGACATATCTGGAAAAATTACCCAAGTATCAGACGTAAATCTGGTATTTGGGATTTTTTTGCGTTTTTCTAAAAAATCCCACTTTTTGGACATACGGCACGCAGGCGGATTATGTGTTATCATGGATTTGGTAGCTTCTGCCAAAGATTGCCCATGAGGAGGTGATATTGGGTTGCCCTTCTTTGTGTCAATTGTGCCAATGCTCCCCTGCACAGAAAACACAAAGAAAATATTGCGAATATTGGTCGTAATACTCTAAAATCTGCAAAAAGGAGGAATTATATGTTATTTGAATTTCCTTTCCGCTTGTGACAATACTGTGACAGCGATGTGCCAATGCTCTCACCACCCTACTGTTGACACTGGTTGACACGAAGGTGGCACAAAAAAACATCGCTCAAATATCAAGGAAAACAAACTTTTGTGAGAATTGCAGTTATTTCTATCCGAAAATATTGCAATGGCACAATTGTCACAATTGACACGAGGATATTGAAAGGAAATCACCATGAATCATCTTACATCCCCCCAACAATGGGGAGAAATGCGACCTCTCACCCTGCAACGAGGAACACTCGATACCTTTCCCGTCTACGAACTCCCTCCAATCATCGCAGATTACGTCATGGCGGTGGCAGAATCCACGCAAACCACCCCAGATATGGCGAGTGTAGTGGCTTTGGGGGTGCTTGCGGTATGCAATCAACGGAAATACCAAGTTTGGAACAACTATTTCGAGCCGTTGAACCTCTACACCGTCCTTGTCGCAGAACCAGGGGAGAGAAAATCCGCAGTGGTACAGCATTTCACAAAACATCTGCAAGAATTTCAACGGCAAGAGAATAAAATGCGAAAGGAAGAGATAAATTGCTATAAAATCCGCAAAGAAATGCTTGAAAATGAGTTGAAGCAACTCAAAGAAAGCAAAAAACAACCGACCGACCTAGAAAAGCAACTGATCCAGAAAACCACCGCACTAGAAGATTTAGCGGAGGTGAAACCACTTCGGCTCTTTTGCGACGATTGTACTCCAGAGGCATTTGTTGGACTTTTGGAGCGAAACAACGGTATGATGTCAGTTATTTCGGCAGAAGGTGGGATTTTTGACATTATGGCAGGGCGATATAACGCAGTGCCCAACCTCGATGTCTTTCTCAAAGGACACACTGGAGAGGAAATCATCGTAGACCGCAAGCATAGTGGCACTTTAACGGTTTCTAATCCGACTTTGACCTTTGTTCTTGCCATTCAACCCCATATCTTAGAGAAAATCATGCGAAATCCTGCACTCGAAGGGCGAGGACTTCTCGCACGTTTCCTTTATTCGGTTCCCGTGAGTATGATCGGCACTCGTTCCTATGATTCCAACCCCGTTCCATATGAAATTGAAGGAAAATACAAGGAATTACTACACAAATTGTTGTCTACACCTATCCCAGAAGTGCCGACCGTCCTAACACTCTCCCCCTCCGCACAAAATGTGATGAAGTCCTATTTTGAGCAAATTGAAACCATGCTCCAAAAGGAACAGTCCATTAAAAACTGGCTCGCCAAACACATCGGAAGTGTCCATCGGATTGCAGGAAATCTCCATCTTGCAGGTCAAGAGGGTGGGGAAATCTCAGAGCAAACTGTGAAATCTGCCATCGAGATCGGAAAGTATTTCGGCTCTCACGCACGGTATAGTTTCCTGACCGCAACTAGCGAGGAGGAACTCATCAAAGCAAAAGAGGTGCTTGAGCTCGCCTATAAACTCTCTAAAACCGCTACGGTCACACGGCGAGAATTGTACCGACAGGGTGGAAAACGCAATCTCCAAAAGGTGGAAGAACTCGTCCCAATCTTGGACTTGCTCGAAGATTACGGGTACATCAAGCAAGTCCACGAACCGCTCTCGCCCACCGCCACCAGACCGAGTGATATTATCCATCTCAACCCGAACTATCGTCCCTAATCTCTCATCCCAAACTCCCACTCACCGCAGTGAGCCCACGAACATCTTTCAACTCGTTGAAAGTGTCATAGTGGGTTACACACTTTCGTCCAAAGCTGTCCGTCTGAAATAAGTCATCCCAAAACCAACAATTAGTGAAACCCAAAAGGAGGTTATCAATGGTAAGAAACCACTACGCCGTCGCTCGAAACGGAGAATATTCTCGCTCCAAAATCGGCAACATCGAGCGACATAACGAACGTAAAAATGAGCAATACCAGAATCCAGATATTTCGCTCCAACAGACCCATCTCAACCATTATTTCAAAAAACCAGAGGGAGGATACCTCGAAACATTCGACAAAATGTGCGGTGATGGTGTCATCTCTACCAAAGGGCTCAAAGATGATGCCACCATCGTAGATGAACTTCTCTTTGATGTCAACACGGAATATTTTGAAGAAAATGGTGGGTACGAATTTGCCCTAGCATTTTTCCAAAAGGTCTACGAGTATGCAGTGGAAGAAGTGGGCGGAGAGCAGTACATTTTATCCGCAGTCCTACACGCAGACGAGAAAAACCAAGAGGTTTCGGAGCGATTGGGCAGGGACGTGTACCACTATCATCTCCATGTCATGTATGTACCTGTGGTGGAAAAGGAAGTTCGATGGTCTAAGCGGTGCAAAGATGTCGAATTGAGGGGAACCGTCAAAGAGGTCATCACTCAAGTGAGCCACTCCAAGAAATGAAAGTCGGTTAAAAAGGTGGATTCAGACGGAAAATCCTACCTTGAGAAGTCTTATAGCCTGTTACAAGATAGATTTTATGAATTTATGCGAGATTCTGGCTATCAGGACTTGCAACGTGGCGAAAAAGGGAGTTGTGAGAAAAATCTATCAGTGGTGCAATTCAAGGTAGCACAGGAGCAACAACGAGGGGTTAGATTGTCCGAAGAAAATGAGAAGTTAGAGCAAAATCTCGCTGTTCTAGAGGATAATCTTGAGAAAATCTCGAATAAGGCGGTTAAAATCAAAACCATTGACGAGGTAAAAGCGAAACCTTCTCTGATGGGAACGAGCATGAACGTCGAGAAGGAGGGGTTTGACCAACTCAAGACCCTTGCTCAAAAGTATATTCTGAGCAAAAACAACGAGAAATCACTGAAAAAGGAGTTGAAAGGAGCGAAAAAGCAAATCCAATCCAACCAAGTGCAACTTACCGAGCAAAAGAAGGAAATCTCCCAACTAAAGTCTACCTCAACCGCACTCCACTTGAGTGCAGAGGTCACGAAACTGCGGTCTGAACTGTCACAAATGAAGCAGGAATTGACTGTATTACAACGATTTAAGACAGAAGTGGGGAAAATATTCCGCTTGCACGAGGTGAAACAATTCTTCCAAAAGATTGGATTGCTTGAGCAAATCAAAGAGTTAGAAAAATCACCGACCAAAGGAAAGGGGCAAACACATGATTACAGATAAAGTGATAGAAGATGTTAAAAACATTGATGTAGTAGCATTTATCGGTCGATATTATGGATTTTCATTCAAAGAAAGTGGTAGTGGTTATCGTTGCAACGAACACGGAAGTTTAGCGGTTGCCACCGACTGCCGTGGCTAGGCATGGCACAGCAAAAGTTTGTATGGCTATGGTGCGATCAGTTTTCTCATGAAAGTGGAGGGGATTGGTTTTCCCAAAGCAGTGGAGGAAATATCTGGCTACTCTATCGGTCAAGCACCCATTTTCACCCCTCCAGAGCCACCTAAAACACTCGAACTACCCGAAAAAGGTAAAAATTACGAGAGTGTGTGGCACTACCTTTGTTTTGTTCGGTGGTTAGATCCAAACATCGTAAAATCCCTCATAGAGCGTGGTACCATCTACGAAGATACCCGTAGAAATGCGGTCTTTGTGGGGTTAGACCACTGAAATCATCCCAAATTCGCCTGTGTGCGAGGTACTTATCCACAAAAACCTTACCGCAAGGACTGTTTTGGTAGCGATAAGTCGTATAGTTTCCACCTAACCTGTGGCTCTCCCACTCGGTTGTACGTCCTAGAAAGTCCGATTGACTGTCTATCCCATGCGAGTTTAGAGAATTTGATGGCACAAAACCCCTTAGGATACCAAAAAGACGGACGATTATCCCTTGGAGGGGTGTCCGCTAAGGCTTTAGAGGGGTATTTGAAGCGATTTCCTTCCATAAGTGAGATTGTGATGTGCCTAGATAACGATGATGCAGGGCGAGAGAGTTCCATAAAACTTGCGAGAGAATTTGTAAATCGTGGGTATCGGACGAGGATTGAGTTGCCGACATACAAGGATTACAACGAAGATTTGTTGAATTTCTTGCATAAAGGAGGGGCATAATGGTGGAAATGAAGGATAAAATTACGGATAAGGAACTTGAGGACTTCGCACGTCGCTTGATACCTGAGATTAAGAAGTATTTCCAGAACGAGGAAGTGCAGAAAGAGTTTGAGGTGTGAAAGGCGGAGCAGGAAAGTAAGTAGGTAGAAAAAGAGGTAGGCTGAGCCTACCTCTTTTTTATTGTACCCCGACTGGTTCTTTTTCGATATTAGCATCGTTCATTCGTGTCGTTGTTAATTTTTTTAGTTCTTTCTCAAAGGTACTAAGGTGGGTGGTTTTATCAAGTTGAATATATTCTAGATACTTTCCTGAATCATTGTCGTTAATTTTAAGACTTTTCAATACATTTTCTTTCCCTCTCTCATCATAATCGAAAAAAACAATTTTCTTTTTCTTAACGATATAAGAGCGAATCATGGCATTCAGATGGTTATCATCAATATTTATTCGATAACCAAGAATACACAGAACGTCTGTTTCATCTAGAAAAGATAGCATTTTCGAATATTCACGCAACTGTTTTTCCTCGACGATTGGTTTAATCCCACTTTGTATGAAGATGTAAGGGAAGAAAATTTCTTTTTCTATGTCAATACGTTTTTTATCGTAGTTACTGACATCAAATACTTCCAATTTATCAGGAATTTCAAACCAACCAAGTTTCCCATGAACGTAGGCTATATTTTCAGAGGTAATACCTAGAATTTTTTCGCAAAAAGGAGTATAATTCGCAGTTATTACTTTTATATTGTTCTTTGTCTGAAGGGTATTGGAATATTCACGAACAATATCATAATAATTTTTTAGATGTTTTGTGTTTCTTCTGTTTTCTGCTACACGGCAGATATCCTCATAAGTTTTAACTGGGGCATTTAATATTTTTAAGTAATCGCTCTCACTAATATCCTTCACACCTGAAAAAAGCATTTGACCTACTATAAGAAGATAGGCACGATTGTAGCAGTTAAGAATTCTCCAAAAGGTATCTCTGCCAAGTATAGTAGGACAAATTAAAGTATGAAAGCCACCGTCTAGCAAACCAATATAACTTGTATTTTTTTCGATAATGTCATGGCACTTTGTTATATCGAGTTCACCATTGTCATGAAATAACTCGTGATATCTGTATTTGGTTTCGCCCTGAAATTCTGTTTTATTCCGAGTGTTAGACTTTTCAACAATGGATTTTTTAATTGCACATTGTACGAGTTGGTCTAAAGACCATGTATCTGCTACATGGTTTGGATACCAAGTAGCATCTTTTATTCTTTTTGAATAGTATTCTTTTATAGCAAGATTCCTTGAATTCATCAGCTTTTTCTCGCTTTTTATTGTTCTATCTGTTAGGTAACTCCCGTCATCCTGAATGATACCCAAAAGATTTAACGCAAAATTTTTACCACCACTTAGTCCCAAATCTTGCTCTGCCCCAGCCCCAAATAAAAATGTAATGTTACTCATTTGTAATCACAGCTTTCTAAATATTCTCGTTCAACCACTATACCATATTATTCCTTTTATTTCAACATAATTTTTCAATTTTCACCGTAAGTATAAAAATCCCCCCTCCCAGTAAATTTCTGGAAGAGGGGATTTCCTCTTGCAAACCCTCCCCACCTCTGCTATACTGTTACCATAAGGATTTGTCTTGACTTCGCCGTTCGCCCACAAAGTGGTATCAGCTTCGGCAGAAGTAGGTGCGAGAGATGTACCCATTTGCAAGGATGATTAAGTTCACTTTTGGGTAAATCCGTTGCACCATAAAACGACAAAATCCATCAGGACTTTGTCGTTTTTTTATGCAAAAAAAATGCAGAGGAAGTTGTAACGAGAAATTGACTCTTTCCCCACTTAACAGGTGGGGTTTTTCCGTGCTCTCATGCTATCCTATAAAAGGGGTCCCAAATAAACCGGCTACTTTTGCTCCGCCCGTTTTGGTTATGGGAGATCTAAGGGGTCGACAAATAAACCGACCACTTTTGATCCGTCTGTTTTGGTTATGGTAGCTCTAAAGGGTCGACAAATAGACCGGCTACTATTCACCAGTTTTGATTATGGCAGTTTTACTGTGTTGACCGAGAGCAGACACGAGACCAGTTTCATCACGCTACATGCGTGCTCACCATAGTCTGATAGCTCTTGAGGATGGAAGAGATTTTCGCTCATACCACTCATTAAGCCGATCGACTGTACATAGGCCACCGACTCGATAGCCCAATCGCTCAGTGTTTCTTGATCATCGTAGTCTTTCGTGGTTTCGATGACCTTGATATCCATACCATCAACATAGCGTGCGAGCATGACCGCCATCTGTTCGCGCGTAATCTCAGCTTGTGGCGCAAAGCGATTTTCGCCCACACCACTCACAATGCCAGTTTCTTGCGCCCAAGCGATATAGGGTGCGTAGGGGGATTCATTATCCACATCGCTAAAACTATTCACATAATTATCTGGATTGATTCCTTCGAGTAGTCCTAGAATGGTGACGTACATCTCACGTGTGATCTCACCATCCACATCGAGGGAGGTCACACCAAGGTAGAGCCCACGACTATCTGTGTAATTGAGATAGTCGTCCGCCCAGTGTTCTGAGGTATCAGCGAAGGTTTCGCCACGCACTTGCTCGGTCACAGCCACCTCGCCGAGCGCCTCCCCAATCCATTGGAGATAGCCATCTTGGTAGAGGGATTTCGCAAGGAGATTGCCATCCATTGACATGACAAGGTTATTTGGATTTTGATTGGTGTCGAGGGTGTGTTTCAAGCTCACCTTGATCAGACCACCTCCAAAATCCTCCATCACCACACCTTCAACATCCACAACAGCAAGGGAATAGGAACCCTCGCCCGAACTGATTTGGAGACGGTGAGTGTTTGATTGGTTATAAATGGCTGTGATAGAGGTGCGATCGAAGGTGACCACCACGTTATTTGCTTGGAAACTCAAATTTCCTGCGTTACTCCCAAGGAAGGATCCAAGGGTGTCTTTTGGGATTTCTAGGTCCATGCTATCCCCCGGACTTGGGATCAAAATATCATAATCCTTGCCAGAGTCGTCCCCCTCTTGGAGGGCGTCCTCCAAAGTGTCAGAATCGAGGCTACCCTCGGGATCGGTTGGAACCACTACGGTGACGCTGCCATCTGTTTGACCTGCATCCTCTTCGGTGTCCTCCTCGGGTTCTTCCGTATCACCAGTACTTCCTCCAGTGCTGCCACCTGTACTACCACCAGTACTACCACCAGTGCTGCCACCAGCGCTGCCACCAGTGCTACCGGATCCACCAGTTCCACCGGTACCTCCAGTCCCACCAGATCCTCCAGTTCCACTGCCGTCATAGTCGTTAGAGGCAAGCTCTGACCACACTGCATAGAGGGTGAGCGTGTTAGAGGGGAGGTCTACTTTATTATATCCGAGCTGATCTAGGCTCATGCCGTCTCGATAGGTGGTCCACTTCTCAGTGCGCCAACCAGAGAAATAATAACCAGAGCGTGTGGGGTCTTGAGGGAGGGTAATATTATTGATCCAACCCACTGTCATAGATTGTGCGCCGTCATCCTCCCAGACTGCGTCACCACTGTCATTGAGGTTGAAGTGGATGGTATATTCCTCCATGTCCCACTGGGCGTATACCGTTACGTCGGTTACACCTGCAACAAAAAGTTCGCTATAAAGTGTTGCATTACTAACTTGCACGTGATCTTCCGTGAACCACCCTTTGAATTCATATCCGTCACGGAGTGGATCAGGATTTGGAAGAACTACGGGGTCGGTGTTTACTTGTGAAATTGCATCACTATGCACAATCCCCATACCTGTATAATTGAGGTTGAAGAAAAGATTGTTCGCGCCCACTGGCTCCCAAATGGCATAGAGTGTCCGTGAAAACTCGTTTGGATTACTCCCAGCCGTTGTCACCTCGGAAAATGGGGTGGATTCTAGGTTTATAACGTCGGAAATTGTAGCTGTCGAAGTGGTCGCCCAACCCACGAAGCTGTAGCTCGTTCTGGTGGGATTGGTTGGTGGGGCGATGTATTCATATTTATTTTGCACCACTTGGGGGTCATAGCCAATCTCTACTGTCGCAGGAACTGAGCCACCATTCAAATTAAACTCCACAGTAAACTCTTGGACGGGAATCATCTCTATTTTCATCTGGAATGTGACGTAATTCTCTGCAGTGTTGCTGCTTTTGTTCGAACCAATGTTTACCATAGTGACCGTGTAGGTGTTTGACCCTGTTGCGATAAATTCCTCTTCGAGGTAGATGTCGTAATCACGTCCAAAGATCAGATCTATTCCATTTGCCGTAATCTCCAGATCGTGGAACACTTTGGCAAGGTCACCTGCAGTGTATGCGCCAAGTGCTCCACTGGGCTCGACAAAGCTGATTTCCTGTGGGGCTACCAGATCAATGTAACCATAACGGAATGTGTTGCCAGTACCTGCTTTTTGCGCGGTGATTTCGAAATCTGTGATGTAGGTTGTTGGATCCTCTAGTTCATGTAGCTTTACGCCGTTTGCCCCTTTTAACTCGGTCATGGTATAGGTCAAAGGAGAGGATGGACTTGCATTGACCGTTGTCACCTCATACGCCGTAATAGAGAGGGGGGTGCTGATGAGATCATAGGTATCATCGAGGGCTGGGACACGCTGACTGATGTTGATATCCATGGGGTTGAGGGTGCCGTCGGGCATTTGATATATTTTGGCAGCAGTTCTACTTGGATATACTTTATTTGGGTCCAAGATGAGGTAATCCCCCAAAATGCCGATGACATCTTCGGTGATGTCCACAAATTTGATAACATCATAGGGGATCTGGAAGGTGTTCATCCCTTGATAGCTCCCCGTGCCATTTAGGGTGAGCATCCAGTCTTTCTTGTTGTTTGTGGTGTCACTATCGGTATAACCTTCGTATATTCCTGCTGTTGATCCAGTGTAACCCACTGGATAGCTACTCACCAAACTGGTGCCGTCATATTTGGTTCCACTTGAAATCGCATACAAATATTCGCCAAATGCGCCATAAGTGGTCACTGTATCCACGTCTTTATCGTCGATGTACACTTTACCGATGGTGGCGTCGTCGGTGTTTGAGATGTCCACCACATAGTTTGTGGCGTAAATATTCAGTTTCTCTGCAGAGAGCACCACGCCATAATCCTTGGCAATGTAGACGAGGTCGGAAGTGTAAGAACTCTTACCCACGATTTGATCGCTGTGGTGGAGACTACCATCACTGAAATCGTGCGAGATAAATCCGCCCCCTTCCACCCAAGTGACCATAAATTCCGTGACATCAGGTGTATTTACTGTTGCCCCAGCAGGAAGGGTTGGTAAATTAGCTTTTTTCAGATTCTCCACCCGAACAGGGAATGTGTGGACAGGGAATGTTTGGGCAGTACTTGTTCCGTTTGCAAGTTGAAGTGTGAAATCCACCGTTTCACTACTGGTCACAAACCCTCCGATTTCGCCCTTATTAAGAGGGGTGTCCCATTCAATCCAAGTAGTCTCGTCACTTGGATTTAGGTAGGAGATCTTATAATCGGTGCCCATGCTAAGCTCGTCTTTATCTGTTCCCCCTGCGAGGGCAACGTCCTCTGCATAGACCTGACCGTCTGGGTGGCTTGCAATATTGCTCACCAAATTAAGCCACCCTTGTTCGAAGGAGTAGCCAGTCCCTGCTGCTTGGGCTGTGACCGTAAAGGTTAATGGATCGAGATCCTTTGGATGGGTTATGGTCACTGTATACTGCAAACTTCCACTTGCAGAGTTTGGTGAACTTACGACGGCATAGTCATAGCCATCCTCAACAAGTTCATCCAGTGTTTTTGTGCCCTGAAATATGCCTGAAGTTGCGTCATCGATTGCTGATCCATCCGTATTCGTAATGGTGATCTTCCCATGATCAATGGTGTTGTCCGGTTTGATGTAAACATTTGCAGGAACGTCGATCTCCACTTCCATCCCGTTTAAGGTGACTTCAGGATACTCGACCTCAATTTCCTCTGTATAAGTAATCTGTCCTTTGTAATTTCCCATGCCTACAGCCGTGATTTTCACGGTGCCTATGTTGTGTGCGTCTTTTGGAGTTATCACCGTAAAGGTCAATTCGTAATCTTCTTTGGGGTTAAGGGTGTGGTGGTGAGAGGCAAGATACTTTCCACCATTTGAGTCACCCACTTTAATCTCGTTTTCATCATAGTGCTCCACGACGATTTTTATGTTATCGGTTTTATAAAATTCATCCCCGAGGTTTCCAGCCGCATCCATCTTAAAGTTAGCAGAGGAATTCACCGTAAAATAGATATCAGAGTCATCTCCTGAGTTGCCGTTGTCACGGTTACCTGTGTAACGTTTTAGGAGAAGATTCGAATCATAACGGTTGAAATCATAAGGGGTGATGGTGAAAGAGCCCATCGAATACTCAAGACAGCTGAAATTGAGCCCATAGACGGAATTAGATGTGTTTGAGGCATCAGATACACTAGAGCTCTTATCTTTGGTTTCGATGGTGCGAGTGGATGATCCTTGGGCGAGGACGCGATAGGTATCGGCATCTGGTTTCGCGTATTGCGAGGCAGCGTTCCAGTCCACAGCAGACCCAAGGTTTCCATTAGAGTTCGAACCACGATATTGCACCGAGATCAACCCTTTGTTTGCTCCCCACCAAAAGGACTTGCCGTACAACACTTCCCCGTTATACTGATAGACCTGATTTTCTGCAAGCCCAGCCTCGGAGATCATCTGATATCCCACGCGCTCGCCATCATATTCCATGCTGCCGCCCTCAATCCGTGCAGGGTATGCCTCCGCACCATACAAAACACGGTTTACGCTGACCCCGATGGAACTATAATCTCCGACCATGTCGGACGTGAGCGACAAAGTGAGGTTACCCTCCCCCTTGGGGTAGAGGTCACCATGTGCCCAGAGGAGGGGTGCTTGATCGGTGTTACTATCCTTGTAATAGGGAGCAGTGTCGATATATGTTGCATCGTAACCAAGCCCCTGAAAGCGCAGTTCTCCCACAGGACCATATTCACCGTTACCGAGTGCGACATGGGACATATCTTCCGGCATAATGGTCAAATAGCTGTAATCCTTTGAAACGTCTGCCCCTGTTTTGATGGAGTCTTCGAAATCGCTCATTCGATAACGGAGAATGTTTCCCTCGGGCACGTCCACAAGCCAGCCCTCTTCAATGGCGAAGTCCTGTTTTAGGTAAACAGCGCCATACACCCGACCAAAATAGGACGCAGTGTTCTCAGGGATGGTGGAGGAGCCATAGAGTGCGCTGTACGGATCGGTCTGATTTTCCGATAGATCCATGACCAAAAGGTTGACACCATCATCGAGCACCACGGCATTGTGGTGAATGAGCACACCCGAACCATATTTAGCACTACTATCGGTGGTTACGTCGCCGTAAATATCGTAAGAGAGGTTACTATTCACCTTAACCTGCCCTCCGTTTAGCTCCACTGTTCCGAAGGCATAGCCCAGTGCCACACCAGAGGTACCCATGGCATTGAGGTAACCGCCGTTTACTTCGAGATAGTTTCCTGTTTTTCCATTGCGTGAGATACCGAGGGTACCCGATAGATTGAGGGTACCACCATTTAAGGTAAGGCCATAGTCATTGGCTTGCAAACGGATGGCAAAGTTTGTAGTAGAGGTGATCCCAAGGATGTCTTTGGTGCTATCCCCCGTGGCACTTTCGATGGTGAGGTCCCCTTGGAGATCGAAAGCATAGGAGCTCGAGCAGTAAATATGATTTGTTCCCTCTAACTTTAAGGTGAGGTTTCCATTGGTGTTGATCCCCGAAATGGGGTTTATGCTATTTTTTGCTGCGATATTGAGCTCTTTGATGTGAATTACTTGGTTTTCATTTCTAGTTTTGTCCCCTTGGATAAAAATCTGGTTGGGGTTTGGGGTGTTGGGGTCCACTTGCGAGATTTTAATAACAGTATTCGAAGCAGGGGTCACAGTGATATTATCGGTCTCATTTCCCTCAACCTCTTCGGTCTGGGCGTTGATCCCTGCATAGTTGTTGGTGGTGTAACTTGCTGGGGTGAATGGTTTCGGTGTGATGCCGTCCGACTCGTAATACTCGAAGATGTACCCACACAGCGTGAAGGTATTCCCCGAAGGAGCGACGTAATCGGCTGCCCTTGCCGTGGGCGACGTGAAAATCACCATTCCTCCCATGAGAATAGCGAGCAAAATTGCCAAAGACCTGTTATATGTTGCGTTATTTATACTAAATGTATTCATTTTGATGATTCCTTTCAACAAATCGTAGTATATTCATCAGAAGTATATCAGAATGGCATAGTTCTGTCAATAGAAATCCTATGAATTGTGCCAACATTTTTATTTTTATCTTTGCTTTTTTTATCACATTATTTTCCACTAAATAATAGAAACAGGGGATTGACACTTCTGTCTATCCCCTGTTTCTTTCTGCACTTATTTATTTGCCATGATAGCTGACTGGCTCTAATTTAAACTGTTCTATTGCCTCTTTCATGACACTTGCTTGGCTAGAGAGTTCCTCTGACGTGGCAGCAGATTCTTCACTCACCGAGGAATTTTGTTGCATCACAGTGGCAATTTGTTGGACTTCTAGGTTTACTTTTTGAATGGATTCTGCTTGTTCTTCCGAAGCGTTGGCAATCTCGTTCAAAATTCCAATAAAACCAGAAATTTCACTCGTGACCGTTTTCAGGGTTTCAGAAGTTGTGGTTGCAATTGTCGATCCTCGTGAGACTGCTTGGGTCGAGTCCTCGATCAATGCAGTGGTATTTTTCACAGCTTCACTGGTGCGAGCCGATAGATTGCGCACTTCATCTGCAACTACGGCAAATCCTTTTCCTGCGTGTCCTGCACGTGCTGCTTCAACCGCTGCATTGAGTGCGAGTATATTGGTTTGGAACGCCACATCTTCGATGGTTTTGATTATTTTACTGATGCTCGCACTCGTATTTTGGATGTCTTCCATCGCTAACATCATTTTATCCATTTGTTCGTTTACGGATTTGAGATCTGTTGTTACAGTTTGAGCAGTGCCGTTTACACTGACTGCATTTTTGGAGTTTGACTGTATTTGCTCGTTAATGGCAGCGATAAATTCATTCAGATCCGAAATACTGGCAGATTGTCTTGCTGAGCCCTCGGCAAGATGCTGCGATCCGGTCGCAACATAGTCAGATCCGATACTCACTTGCTCCACCGTTGCCTTGAGGGATTGTAGTGTTTCCGTGATCAAATTTTTAAAGGTATCGCTAGATGTTTGGATGGCTCGGAAATCTCCTAAGAACTCGATGCTATTCTCTCGTGTGAAGTCTCCGCTACCGTAGGAATCTAAATTTTCTTGTAACTCTTCGATGTAAGCTGCTAGGTTTCGCATGGTTGTTCTTAGGTTATCACACAATGCACCTATTTCATTATCACTTACGTAGTTTAGCTCGTGGTGCAAATTACCCTTCGACATTTCTAGCATTGCGTCATTGACGAGGGCGATTGGTTTTAAGCTACGATAGACAGCAGCACCACAAACCACCAAAGAGAGCGAAATGATGATAAGTTGCATCCCTGTAATGATCATTGATAGCTCATCTGAATTTGCGTGATACTCTGCTTCATCCATACCTGCCACTAATTTCCAACCTAAACTTGGTATACTTTCCACAGCTCCCACACGAAGTTCGTTATGTCGCTCGTATGTGATCAATTTCCCTGTGCTGTTATTAAGTTCGCTGACCAGTTCATTCCCTGAAACTCCGGCAGCTGTGTAATCTTGTCCGACGAGAGAGTGATCTGTGTGTGCGATAACCGAATTTGTGTTGTCAACCACCCATGTATTTCCACTCTCGCCAAAATTCGATACCAATTCCGATAGAAATTCCATTGATAGATCGAAGAGGACAGCACCTGTAACCGTATTACCATTCGAGCTATAAACAGGGGCCGCGATGGAAACCATTATTTCACCCGAAAAATGATCTAAGTAGGGATTGGTCACCACGGTTTTTTTCTGACTGATTGCATCGTAATAGGGTTTTCCAACCAGAGTTTCATCCGGTGTTGAGGCGATCCCTGACTCTGTAATGTAGGAATCTTGCTTATCGCTAAGTAACGCTACAAGTACTACATTCCCGTTGAAACTCTCAAGAACATCACTCATACCTTTGAGAACTGCTTCTGTGCGCTCGTTCTCGGAAATAGGCGATGTTTTGCTGCTTTCTTCGAGTAAATACACGATTTCTGGCATTTTTGCCATGACTTCAGCCACTTGTCTGTACTCGTGCATTGTAGATTCAACAGTACTCGTGATATTGCTTACCACCTCCGAGATATAACGATTTTCAGAGGACTCCATCTTGCTTTGTGCGTAGTTTGATAAGACGTAAACACCTACTAAATTGATGGATATCATAGCGATGGAAAGTGTTGCAACCACTTGGTTTACAACTTTTTTGCTTTTTTTCATAAAAGGCTCCTCGTGTGTATTCTCGATATGCACGTAGACTTAAAAGACGGCCTCGATTCCGAGGTTCAATTTACGCACACATCATAAAAAATTAGATCTTTTCAATTGTACCATAATTTCGCAAATTTGTCTACAAAATTTTTTCGAAAATATCTTTTTTTCGAAATTTTTCGACTTGAAATTACAAATAATGGATATCTGTTATCTTTTAAAACTTTTTATGAATGAACTGTGTTCGCCATTATTTTTTTATCCAAATTATTTCGATTCATATATACAAATTGTTATATATAAGTTTTATTTCACATATTATATTGACTTTAACCTTTCATTAGGGTATAATATGGTAAGAATGTTCTATATCTTGATCATTCTTGCGACTGTACAACTTGTTCACCCAACGAAAGGGCGTGTTATATTGAAATTTATTCACTGTTCCGATCTTCATCTTGACTCGAAAATGGAGACGAATTTGACAAAAGACCAAGCAAAAGCCAGACGATATGAACTGTTAAGCACCTTTGAACGTATGGTGGATTACGCAAAGGAGAACGAGGTTCGTGCCATTTTAATTTCTGGCGACCTCTTTGACACTGATAAAAATAAACAAAAACGCATGAAAGATCGTGTACTTGAGGTGATTTCTGAGGCAAAAGAGGTTGATTTCCTCTACTTACAAGGAAATCATGATCAGGACGACTTCTTTCAATCTATTGAAAATCTCCCCTCTAATCTGAAACTTTTCGGATATTTTTGGGGCGATTATACCTATGGTAATGTTAATTTTACCGGAATTTCCCTGTGCGAGGCAAACTCTCTCGCTATGTATGATGCTCTATTTTTGCGCGAGGAATGTATCAATATCGTTGCGCTTCACGGTCAAGCCGTCTCACATCTCTCTGACGATCCCACTTTGATCTCTCTTCCAAAATTACAGAATAAAAATATCGATTATCTCGCGCTTGGACATCTTCATCAACACAAAGTGCAGCCACTTGACCGTCGTGGCGAGGTCTGCTATTCTGGTTGCTTAGAAGGTCGTGGCTTTGATGAATGTGGTGAAAAAGGGTTTGTCCTCCTCGAAGTAGGGGAGGACGGTCTATCTCATAGCTTTGTCCCCTTTGCAAAGAGGACCATTCACGAAGTTTGCACCGAAGTGGAGGGGAATTCTCATCATTTGCTCCGTCAAATCGAGGAAAAGATTTCAGAGCTTTCTCCAGACGATTATCTGCGAGTGGTCCTTGTAGGACAAATTTCTGAAGAGATTGATACTGATTATTTAACCTCTAACCTTCAAGAGCGTTTTTATTGCTTTAAATTGGTGGACCGTACCGAAATTGCAATCGATTACACACGTTTTCAGAATGATATTTCCCTTAAAGGGGAATACATCCGAACAGTCCTCGCACTTGAACTACCCGAAAATCAAACCAATCGCATTATCTTAATGGGGCTTCATGCTCTCGAAGGGAGAGAAATTTCATGACTCTTGTCTCCTGTTATATCACAAATTTTGGTAAACTTTCCAATTATACTCACCAATTCACAGATGGGGTTAATGTTGTTCATCATGAAAATGGATGGGGAAAGACAACTTTTGCAGCTTTTTTAAAAGCCATGCTCTTTGGAATGGATCATGGTCGCAAACAAGATCTAGATCGTAATACCTATACACCTTGGAATCAGGGTGTTTTTGGCGGAAACTTGGTCTTTACTCACAATAAACATCCCTATAAAGTCGAACGAACCTTTGGAAAAACTGCTAAGGAAGATACCTATACCCTTATCGACCTAACGACAAATTCTTCATGTGACCACTTTAGCACCCTTTTGGGCGAGGAAATCTTAGAAGTTGATCGAGATTCCTTCGAAAAGACTGCCTTTCTCTCTCTGGGAGAGAATCACTTGCTCACCGATATCATCGCTACTCGATTAGGGGATCTTGATGCTCAGGCAGCTGATATGGCTGCTTCTTCCGATGCCATCTCTTATCTTGAAAGTTTAGCTAGTAAACTGAAAGGAAAGCAACGAGGGAGTGGACAAATTTCGAAATTAGAGGCAAATCACGCTCTTTTACGAGATGAAATTGAAACAGCAAAGAAACGTCAAGCAGAGCTCGAGGGATTCACACGAGAATTAGCAAGTAAAACTCAAGAGCTTACAGAACTTGAACAAGAGATTTCAGCCGAGGAGGCTCGCTCTGTTCAAGGAGCCGTTTTTAAACAATTATCTCTCTCTTTAACCAAAAGTCAAGAGGAATGTCAAGAAATTGAGGGCTTCTTTTGTGGAAATGATGTCTCAAAATCTCAAATAGATGAGATGGAACATCGTATTTCACGTTGTCGTGAGCTTTATCACAAAATTGAGGATTGTACCATTTCTGATCAAGACATTTCGATTTTTTACGAACTAGAGGAACATTTCCACAATGGTGTTCCCTCGCACGAGCAATTAAATCTAATGGAAGGTAATTTGAAGAAAATTCGAGCACTCGAGCAGTCTCAAGGGGGAATCGATCCTAATGAAGAGAAGGAGCTTGCAGAACTCACACCCCTCTTCCGTGAAATTACCCTTGCAAAAATTAGCGCTTGTGGAAAGGCATATAATCGTGTGCATGAACTCACTTTTGAGGAGATTCGACTCGAAGGTGCCGCCGAGAAAAAAGGTCTTCCCACCATTCTACTCTCAATTTTACTTGGAATTATTGGTGTAGCACTTTATTTTACTCCTTATTTTTACGATTTAGGCCTACCTTTCGAAGCTAGAATCTCTGCTGCAGTCTGTGGTGGACTCTTCTTCCTGCTTGCAATGATTCTATTTGCTCAGAAGATTTCTAAACAGAAAGATAAAAAAGAGAAAAAGATACAGTTAGAAGCAGTTCAACTCGAGAAACAGAAGAAAAATCAAGAATATAACACCTTTTTATCCCAGTTCCCACCTTCTTCCCTTGCTATTTCCATGCAGCTTGATCAATTACGTGAGCAACTTGCTCGTTTTCAACTACTCTCCCAGCAAAAACAATGGAGTGATGAGCAAAACAACGTCACAAAAGAGGAAATCTCCTTCCTACTTGGTGTAATGAACGACTTTTTTTCGAAATACTTCCCTGCTAATGACGATTCCCTTGAGGAACGCCTCGCACAAGCCTCGGAAAGTTTAGCCTTCTACAATAAATGTGCCATTTTAGTGGAGCAAAGTAAACAAGCACAACAGGAACTCGACCCAATTACCCAAATCTTGCGAGATTTCTTTGGTAAATTCAATTTAGATAATCCTGAAAATTACGAGGATTCTATTGTTACAATCCGTGAAAATATGGCAATATTTGAAGAGAAACGTGCTGTGTTAGAGCAATGTCTTGGTGCTTTGAAAGATTTTCAAGAGAAAAATCCAACCTATTCTGCAGATCAAGGTGGTTCAACCTCGCAGTTGCGTGAAAAGGCGCAGTCCATCGCAGGAGAGATTGCGACCCAGAAAAAAGATATTGATCTGCTCTATCAAGAGGCAGATGGATTATCTGATTTACTTGCAGAATTAAGTACAATTGAAATCAAAATTGCTGAATTGACCATGAAACATCAACAATTATCCATTGCCATCTCTTCTATGTACACTGCGAAAGAGACCTTAGCGCAACGTTATCTCAAGAAAATGAGTGGAGCATTTCAACGAATTGTTGCCCAGTTAGAACTAAAAGAGACCTTGCACATTGATACTAGTCTTGCAATCACAACAGAAGAAGACGGATTTAGAAGAGATTTTGTTTCACAAAGTCAAGGAAAACAGGATTTATATCAGATTATCACTCGACTTGCTTTGGTTGAAGCAGTCTATCAAAATCTTCCACCTCTGGTTTTAGATGATCCTTTTTCTCATTTGGATGACCAGACCCTCTTTCTCACTTGCAAGTTAATTGCAGAAATGGGAGAGAAATTCCAGGTTATCTACTTCGTTTGTCACGAAAGTCGTGCATAATCAATACCCTCCCCATTTGGGGAGGGTATTGTCACAAAAAAGGGACGAACCTCTCGGTTCGTCCCTCAAATTATGCGTTTTCGTCGTAACAGACAAGTGTGCGACGATTTGGCTCTGCTCCTGTGGAGCGAGTCGTGATATTTGCCATTCCTTGAAGTGCTTCATGAATAATATGTCGTTCATAAGCGTTCATTGGCTCAAGACTGACATTTTTTTGATGACGTACCACTTCTGCAGCCACTTTTTGTGCGAGTTCTTCCAGCGCAACCTTACGTTTTTGACGATAATTTTCAGCATCTATGTAGATTCTGCAGCGTTTATGTGCCCCTTTGTTAATGGAATAGCTCGTTAGCTGTTGAATGGTATCCAAGGTTTCACCACGACGACCAATTACTGATCCTAGGTTTTTTCCCTCTAATACTACTTGGAAACCTCCACGATCGTCCATTTGTACGATTGGTGTAGCTTCCACTTGCATTTTTTCCATCAATCCTGTGAGATATTGGATAATTTCTCCCTTGATCTCTTCCTCGGACTTGGTAGGGAGGTTGGAATCAGGTTTTGTGGTCTTCTCTTTCTTTTCTTGTTTCGAAGTCTTTTCGACCTTGGGTGCTTTATCTGCTTTGACTGGTTTATCTGTTTTCGGGGTGGATTCGGATGATTTATCTGATTTTACTTCAGTTTTTGTTGGTTCTTGATGATCTTCGTAATGAATTTTTACCTTTGCTGGATTGCCACCAAATCCTAAGAAACCTGGTTTTGCACGCTCCACCACTTCGACCGAGACGTCATCTCGTTCTAATCCTAGTTGTATTAAGGCTGCCGCAATAGCATCTTCTTCGGTACGTCCTGTTGTTTCGATAAATTGTTTCATGGGTAGCACTCCTTACTTTTAACGATCGTCTGGCTTTTCGAACTGATCTAGTACAGATCCTTTAGACCAATCCTCTTTTTCCTCGGTGGTTTCTGTGGGTTGTTCTGTGGTCTCGGTGGTGGTTTCATTGGTCTCTTCCGATTGAAGAGGAGTGGGTTCCTCTATTGGTGTGACAGTAGGTTCCTCCTCAATCTCTGGGGTTTCTGGGAGTTCGGGCACCTCTTGTTTTTCGGTCTCCCAAGGGTTTGGGTAACGGTTGGGATCATAGTTTCTGCCTCGTGCATGGCTTCGCATCCCAACACGACTTGCAGATTTATCAATTTGTTGTTCGTCTGGATCTTTTTTAACCTTTTTAGGCTTTTTCTTCTGCGTTTTTTCTTCTAATTTACGTTTTTCACGTTCTTCTGCAATTTTTTGCTTGTGGAGTTTTTCTGCTTCTTTATCAAGACGATCTTGCTCTTCTTGGGCAATTCGTGCATTTTCATAATCTTTTTTGAGCAGTTTTCCTGCGATGATCTCGAGTATTATGGAAAGTAGGTTGTTTGCAACCCAGTAGAGACACATGATGGCTGGCATGATAAATCCAATCCAAACAGCCATCAATGGCATGGTAATCATCATCATACGGTTGGTCTGTTCCATTTGCTCATTTTTGGGTTGGTTGCTCATTTTATTGGTATTTTGCGAGATTTTGGATAAGATAATACCGGTTCCAGCTGAAATTGCCACTAAAACGATGGAAGCGAGATTGCTTATGGTCATATCTTGCCAAATTTTCCAGTTTGGAATTTGGGAGAGGTCCATGCCGAGGAATTGGAAGTTCATTTGATTGACGATGGTACCATCAGATAACACTTCCCCCCCTTGAATGAGGGAGGCGAGGAGGAGCTGGTTATTACCTGTGTTGGCAAAACCACTTGCTATAATGAATCCATCTTCTAAGTTCTTTTCCATCGCATTTACAATGGCAGACTCATTGACCCAACCACGAGCCACAGCGATGGTATCCCATTGAAGGAGATTGGCTAGCTCGAGGATTTGTGCCTCATTTAGGTAGAGCATGTACTCGATCGGAGCACGGATAATAGCATAAAGGGGAATGAGGACGAAGAGGGGTAGCAAAGTCCAGAGACAACCACCCATGGGGTTGATTTTTTCTCGGGTATAGAGTTCTTGTACCTCTTGATTGTATCGAGCTGTGTCTTTGCCACAGCGTTTTTTGATGGCTTGTACCTTGCCCGACACCATATTCATTTGAATCATTCCTCTTTTTCCCTTGATTGAGAAGGGGAATAAAAGTGTCTTCACCACCACTGCAAAGATAAGAATGGCGATGCCGTAGCTATCAAAGGCGATATTGAGGGAATTGAGTAGCCAGGTAAACGGGCTGAGTAACACGGACATAGTTGATCCTCCGATAAGGTTTACTTTTTGGGCTTGACTGGGTCATGTATAAATGTTTTTTCTTTGTGGAAGGGGTGGCAACGCAGAAAACGCCATAATGTCATCATTCCACCACGGATCAAACCGTGAACCTCAATTGCCTGATACCCATACTCCGAACAGGAGGGAATAAAGCGACAACGAGGGGGGAGGAGAGGAGAAACTACGTTGCGATACCACATAATAAGGGATAGCACAGCCTTTTTCATATTGCTTCCTCGGTAGGCTTGTCTACAACTAAGAGTAGATCATGCTTCTTGAGGAGGGAGAGAAAGGAGCGCTCGAGCTCTTGGTACGTAGCTGTTGCAGCACGATTGCGAGCGACTACCACCATGGAATAACCAGGTTTTAGTTCGGCTTCGTGGATGCGATAAATGGCAAGCAGTCGCCGACGCACTTTATTTCGCTTCACCGCATTGCCAAGCTTTGTCCCTACCGTGATACCGAGGTAATTGGCTCGTTTATTACGGTGATTCTTTGAGTAAAGTGCGAGAAAGGGAGTGATATGACTCCTCCCTTTATGATATAAAAATCGAAATTGATGATTTTTTTTAATAGATTTAGTAAATTTCATAGGTTCTCCTACAAAATGGGAGAAAAGTTCCCACAAAAAGTCGAGGGCGAGGGAAGATTCCCACGCCCTTTATTCCCTTTTGGCGATTCTAGTGAGTCAAGCGTGCTCGACCTCGACTACGGCGACGGGCTAAGACTTTTCTGCCACTGCGTGTTGCCATACGTTTGCGGAAACCATGCTCCCGTGCTCTATGACGTTTTTTAGGTTGATATGTGCGAAGCATATTGGCACCTCCTCTTATAAGATATCGGGCGACTTTTAAAATATTAAAACGATGTAAATACACCATTTCTACTCGTTTTTAAGTGCCACCTCAAATTATACCAGAAGATAGAGTCCTTTGTCAACACAAATTTGTATTTTTACGAAAATAATTTTCCTTTTTTTTGGGGTGAAACCCTTGAAAAAATTCCTGAAATTTGCTATAATGGTGAGTAGTGTACTTTGAAATAGAGGATGAGATTTTATTTTTCCTTTATTGTGGTCAAAAGAGGAGTAATAAATGAAAAACATCGAGGAAATTTGGAAAAAAGTGTTGTCTTTGTTAGAAGAGAACCAACATATCACCTCCACTGCTATCAATGCGTGGCTTGTAAAGCTTGTCCCACTCAAGATGGAGGGGGACTCCTTCTATGTTGGGGTACCTGAAGATCAGGATAATATGATAAAAAACGTCATAATGGACCGGTATAGTGAGAAAATTCAGCTCTGCTTGGAGGAAATTTTTTCCTCCCCCTTTACCCTTGTGGTCTATGGTCCTAATGAATTTGAAAAAACCGAGAATGAACCGTTATCGGTTCGTGATACTTATACCTTTGATAACTTCGTGGTGGGTAAAAATAACGAATTTGCTCACGCTGCTGCTCTTGCAGTCACCAAGAATCCGAGTAAGAAATACAATCCACTCTTTATCTATGGTCGATCCGGACTCGGTAAAACCCACTTGATTTCTGCCATTGAAAATGAAATTCGAAAAAATTCCCCCGAGAAGAAGATCGTCTATATTCAAACCAACGACTGGATTTCCGAGTTGCGTAACGTTATCCACAATGCATCTCGTAATAGCAATGGTCGTGATGAATTTCAGAAGAAATATCGTTTTGCTGATGTCTTTCTCATGGACGATGTTCAAGCCATGAAGGGCATGGATTTTAGTCAAGAGGAATTATTTAATACCTTTAATACTCTATTTGACAGTGGAAAACAGATTATATTCACATCAGATAGACCCCCTAACGAACTCGTTAACATCGCCACTCGCTTAACCACTCGTTTTGCCGGAGGGTTAACCGTGGATATCAAGCCCCCCGACTACGAAACCCGTATGGTCATCATCGAGAAAAAGACTGCAAGTATGGGTATTGAACTCGGTCCCACCATTCTAAAGGTGATTGCTGAGGGTATTACCACTGATATACGCTCTATTGAAGGTTATTTAAATCGTATTTTAGTCTATCGTGATCTATTAGGGACCAATTTAAGTGAAGAGACCATTTTGTCGGTCATTAACGACATTTTCAAGGAACAAGGTGACATTGTTCCTACCCCTGCCGTCATCATTGACGTGGTTGCTACCTATTTTAATCTGGATTCCCAGACTTTAAGAGGGCAACGTCGAGATAAAGAGATCAATAATGCACGTCAAATTGCCATTTATTTGATTCGAAACATCACAGAAAAGACCTTTCAAGAGATTGCAAGCGAGTTTAATCGTGATCACAGTACCATTATTAGTAGTAATAATAATATTGAAAGACGATTGCAAAGTGAACCACTCACAAGCGATATCATTGATAGTCTTCGTGAGACCATCTACAACAAATATGAAGAATTTTCTACTTAGAAACCACTGATTTTTTCTGCGAAGAAGAAAATTCCGAGCTCCTCTGTTTTTCCACATTTTCCACCGAAGTTTTCCATATGTTGAAAAGTTTTTGTTGAAAAGTGTGAGAGGGTAGGGAAGGTGTGTTGACTTAGTGGAATAATCAGAGGGGGTCTGTGGAAAAAAAATCCCCAGAAAATCTAGCTTTGTGGGTGTTTTCCCCAAAAAGTTTTCCCTTACTACTACCACTACTCTCTTATTATTTATAATAAAGGGTGAAAAGAGGGAAGATGAGAATCTCAAGGTGATCTATGATTGTTGAAAAGAGTTATCATAAACTATGATGTTTCATTGATAGGTTAAGAACATAGGGTATGGTATACTGGAGTTATTAAGAAAAAGGAAGAGGTTTATAGTTATGAAGTTTTCATGCGATAAGGAATTGATTTTGTCTGCTGTGTCGGTTGCGGCACGCAATGTATCCCCTAAGAGTTCGATTGCAGCTTTGATGGGGATTTTGGTGGAGGTCACCGATGTTGTCAAGGTGACCGGTTACAATATGGAGACCGGCGTTGCCCTTGAGATGGAGGCTGATATTGAAGAAGAGGGCACTTTGGTGCTCACAGCACGTCTCTTTGCTGATATTTTGCGCAAGTTACCTGATGACGTGGTCTATTTTTCATCAAAAGATTTTATGGTCACCATTTCTTGTGGTAAGGCAAAATTTGATATTTTAGCCATCGATCCAGAGGAATTTCCTGCTCTACCCGTCGTGGATGATAATCAGGGAATTTTGTTAGAGCAAAAGGCACTTAAATCCCTCATTGGAGATACCTTGTTCTCTGTCAGTATGAGTGAATCTCGTCCCATTCACACCGGAGCTCTTTGCGAGGTAGAGGATGGGGTGCTTACCATGGTTGCCGTGGATGGTTACCGTTTGGCTTTGCGTCGGGAACCGGTTTCTGATGTAATGGGAGCTGCTCCTTTCTCTTTTGTGGTTCCTGCTGCGGCTCTCTCCGAAATGGAGAAAATTTGTATGGCCGGAGATGTTATGGTTCGATTTAACCATACACATGTCCTCTTTCAAACCGAACAAGCAACCTTGATCAGTCGTCGTATCGAAGGGGAATTTCTCAATTATCGGGATACCCTTCCAAAGAATAACAAAATTCAAGTGATTGGAGATGTTCGAGATCTCTCCTCTTGCGTGGAACGTGTCTCTTTGATGATAAGCGAGAAACTTAAGGTACCTCTTCGTTGTTACTTAGAGGGGAACAATATGGAATTTAGTTGTAAAACTGCCATCGGTGAGGCAAAGGATACCTGTAGTATGGAAGGACCGGGTGGCGAGCTTGAAATTGGATTTAACAATCGCTATCTACTTGAGGCAATTCGTCACGCTCCTGCAGATAAAGTGAGAATGGAATTCTCAACCCCTGTTGCACCTTGCTTGATTATGCCAGAAAATCCAGATGAGGATCATTTCTGTTATATGGTGCTCCCTGTACGACTAAAAGCTAACTAGGGGGAACTATGAAGGAATACGAAATCAAAATTTATACTGAAATAATCAAATTGCAAGAACTTATCAAGTTTTCTGGTCTGACAGAAACAGGGGGAGAGGCAAAACAGCTTATTTTAGAGCGTGAAATCTTCGTAAATGGAGAACTTTGTGCTCAACGAGGCAAGAAATTGCGTGTGGGGGATAAAGTGGTGGTGGATGATGTCACTTTGATAGTGGTATGATCATCCATTCCCTTTCTCTTGAAAATTATCGCAATTACGAGGGGTGTCAACTTGAATTTCACCCAAAACACAACCTCTTTTACGGAGAAAATGCGCAGGGAAAAACGAATTTACTAGAAGCCATCGCCTATTTATCCTCTCTTCGTTCCCATCGGACACAAAGTGCGAAAGAACTGACCCTTTTTGGTCAAAGTTCTTCTCGTATTGTCGGGAAAGTAGATTCAAGAGAGCGAGAATTTACCCTTGAGGTATCACTTATAAATGGTGCACCCTCCCTCAAAATCAATGATATTCGCAAGAAAAGACGGGAAATTGAGGATGTCTTTTACACAGTTTTATTCTGCCCTGAGGATTTATCCTTGATTAAGAGTGTGAGCGCAGAAAGACGGAAATTTTTAGATACCACTATTTCTCAACTGCGCCCAAATTATGGGAGGGCACTCTCGAATTATCAAAGGCTTTACAAGAGTAAAGTGCGTATTTTGAAGGATTGGCGAGAGAATCCATCTCTTTTAGATACCTTAGATGATTTTAATCATCAACTTACCCTCTGTGGAGTGGATTTAATCCACTATCGTGCCCATTTTTTAAAGAGATTGCAAAGTATCACCCCCTCGATCTTACTTGAATTTTCGAATGGTAGGGATGAATTAGAACTTTTATATCACACGGTTTCCACCATTTCAGATCCATTGGCAAGTCGTGAAATTCTTTTAGAGCAGATGATGGAGCATCAAAAAAGTCATAGAGAGGCTGAAATCGCTTCCTCTTCCTGTCTATCAGGACCTCATAAAGATGATTTTTTTGCTACCATCAATGGGCAAGATGTACGGAAGTATGGATCGCAAGGACAATGTCGTACCCTGGCTATTTCTTTGAAACTTGCGCAGAGGGAACTCTATTTTCAAGAGGTGGGGGAATACCCTGTTCTACTTTTAGATGATGTACTGTCTGAACTGGATGAAAAAAGGCAAGAATATCTGTTAAATAAGGTGCAGAATGGTCAGATATTCATCACAAGCTGTCAGCAACATGAAAAATCTGAGGAAGGTGCTATTTTCTATATTGAAGGTGGTACTGTGACAGGGATTAGAAATTAGGAGAATTGTGATGTTTTTATATCTTGGAGGAGGGGTCTTCCTAAAAGAGAGCGAGCTTATCGGCATTTTCGATCTCGACAATTCTAGTTGGGCCCACAAAACAAGAGAGTTCTTGGCAAGTGCACAAAAATGTGGAGAAGTGGTCTCATTATCGGATCAATTACCTCGCTCCTTTGTTGTGGCTCAGAGGCAGGGGAAGAGAAAAATATATATTTCGGAACGATATCCGTCAACCCTATCGAAACGATTCGAGGGGGAACAGTTGAATCAAATACAATCATAATTAGATTGTTTTTACCATTTTAGGAGGAAATTATGGAAAATGATACCCTTACAGGACAAATAGAACACGAATATGGTGGCTCTGAAATTCAGGTTCTTGAAGGATTAGAAGCTGTACGCAAACGCCCTGGTATGTACATCGGCTCTACTTCTGAGAGTGGTCTTCACCATCTTGTGTATGAAATTGTGGATAACTCCATTGACGAGGCACTTGCAGGTCACTGTAGCAATATTTCAGTGATGATCAATGAAGGGGATACCATTACGGTGGTTGATAACGGTCGTGGTATCCCTGTAGATATTCAACCACAAACCGGTCGTCCTGCTCTTGAGGTGGTATTTACTGTCCTCCATGCAGGTGGTAAGTTCGGCGGTGGTGGATATAAGGTCTCAGGAGGGCTTCACGGTGTGGGTGCTTCTGTGGTGAACGCATTATCAGAATGGCTTGAGGTTCAAGTGCACAAAGATGGAAAAATTTACGAGATGAAATTTGCTCGTGGGGATATTATTCAGCCTTTGACCGAGGTAGGAACCACAAATCACTCCGGTACCACCATTACCTTTAAACCAGATCCACAAATTTTCGAGCACACGGAATTTCAATACTCCATCCTCCACTCGAGAATGAGAGAGCAAGCCTTCCTCAACGCTGGTCTTCGCATCCATACAACCGATCTGCGTGAGGGCAAACAACAGGAAGATACCATGTATTACGAGGGTGGAATCCGTGAATTTGTCGGGTATATCAACCGTAATAAGACCCCTCTACACAGCGATGTCATCTATATGGAGGGTAAAAAAGAGGATTCTATGGCAGAGATTGCCCTACAATACTCTGATGGTTATAATGAAGTGATTGTCTCCTTTGCAAACAACATCAGTACCCCTGAGGGGGGAATGCATGAGGAGGGATTTCGTCGAGCCATCACAAATGTTGTCAATAACTACGGGAAAAAGAATAATATCCTCAAAGGGGAAGAAAAACTCACAGGGGATGACTGCCGTGAGGGGATGTCCTGTATTATTTCGGTTAAGCTCACCGAAGCGCAATTTGAAGGTCAAACAAAGAGTAAATTGGGCAACTCCGAGATGAGAACCCTCGTAAATGCCGTGGTTTCTGAGAGATTGGAACTCTATTTCGAGGAAAATCCTGCAACAGCCCGTGCTATTTTGGATAAAGGTATGATGGCGAGCAAAGCCCGTGAAGCAGCACGTCGTGCTCGTGAGAATATTCGTAAGAAATCGGCGCTTGAGGGGAGCACACTGCCTGGAAAGCTCACCGATTGTCACGAGCGCAATCCCGAACTTACCGAAATTTACATCGTCGAGGGAGACTCGGCTGGAGGCTCGGCAAAGCAGGGGAGAGATTCTCGTTTTCAAGCCATTCTTCCTCTTTGGGGAAAAATGTTGAACGTCGAGAAGGCTCGTGTGGATAAAGTCTATGGAAATGAGAAGTTAACCCCAGTCATTACTGCCTTAGGTGGGGGAATTGGGGAAGACTTTGATATTTCTCGCCTAAGATACCACAAAGTTGTGATCATGGCAGATGCTGACGTGGATGGTTCCCATATCCGTACCCTTCTATTAACCTTCTTTTTCCGTTTTATGCGACCTTTGGTAGAGGGTGGTTTTGTCTATGCTGCTGTCCCTCCTCTTTATAAGCTAGTGCGTGGAAAAGATACTCGTTATGCAGCCGATGATGCTGAGCGTGAGCTGTTGAGCGCTGATATGCGTGGGGATAATCCCAATGCAAAGGTGGTTGTCACACGAAATAAAGGTCTCGGTGAGATGGATTATGAAGAACTTTGGGATACCACTATGAACCCTGAAACACGAACTTTGAAAAGAATTTCGATGAATGATGCCGTCAAAGCAGACGAAATTTTCACCTTATTGATGGGTGAAAAGGTAGAACCCCGACGTGAATATATTGAGGTCAATGCATCTAAGGTGTTGAATTTGGATATTTAGCTCATTATATACAAATTGTAATATTCAAAATCCATAGAGAATGGCTCGATATTACCCCAAAAAGGAGAAACTATGAAAAATCACTACGAGAGTTCTGATATAACCTTTCCAGAGCAAAAAATTGTGAATATACCCCTCGAATCAGAGATGGAGTCTGCCTATATTGACTATGCGATGTCGGTCATCGTTGGGCGTGCCCTCCCTGATGTGAGAGATGGGCTTAAACCTGTTCACCGTCGCATTTTGTACGCAATGTATAAAATGGGGCTTACTCAGGATAAACCATTCAAAAAATGCGCTACCACCGTTGGTGAAGTGCTCGGTTCCTATCACCCACACGGCGATCAATCAGTTTACGATGCTTTGGTGCGCCTTGCTCAGGATTTTTCGCTGCGCTATCCCCTCGTAGAGGGGCATGGTAACTTTGGTTCCATCGACGGCGATCCACCAGCTGCCTATCGTTACACCGAAGCTCGTATGGCGAAGCTCGCAAACGAGATGATGCGAGAAATTGAAAAAGAGACCGTGGACTGGGATCCAAACTACAACGAGGACACCGTAGAACCACGTGTGGTTCCCTCACGTTTTCCAAACCTATTGGTCAACGGATCTTCTGGTATTGCAGTCGGAATGACCACTAATATTCCTCCCCACAACTTAGGAGAGGTTATTGATGCTACCGTTTGCATTATGGAAAATGAAAACGCAACCCTTGAGGATCTGATGGAGCACGTTAAAGGTCCTGATTTCCCAACTGCAGGGATGATCATGGGAAGAAGTGGGATTCGTGCTGCCTATTCCACTGGTAAAGGACATATTCGCCTACGTGCAAAGGTCAATATGGAGGAATTTGGACAGGGAAGAACCCGAATTGTGGTGTATGAACTGCCTTATCAGGTGAACAAATCTCGCCTTTATGTTAATATCGCAGAGCAAGTCAAGGAAAAGCGCCTTGAGGGAATTTCGCTCGTTCAAGATGAATCCGATGGTAAAAAGGGGATTCGTCTGGTTATCGAGCTCAAAAAGGACGCAAATCCTCAAGTGGTGCTCAATCGACTCTATGCTCAAACACAAATGCAAACCACCTTTGCAGTGGTGTTGCTCGCCCTTGTAGATAACCAAAAACAGCCAAAGATCATGAATTTGCGTGGTATTTTGGATGAATATATCAAATTCCAGATCGAAATTGTCACCCGTCGCACCCTGTTTGACAAAAGAAAGGCTGAGGAGCGAGCCCACCTTGTGGAAGGTCTCCTCATTGCACAGGATAATATAGACGAGGTTATTCGTATCATTCGTGCGAGCTACGACGATGCAAAAGAGAAGTTGATGGATCGTTTCACCCTCTCAGAAGTGCAGTCCCAAGCAATTTTAGAGATGCAACTTCAACGACTACAAGGTCTGCAAAAAGAGAAGCTTCAAAAGGAATTTGCCGAGCTTCAAGAAAAAATTGAATATTATAACTCCTTACTTGCCGATGATAGCAAAATAAAGGCTGTCTTGAAGGAAGAACTTCTTGAAATCAAGGAAAAATACAATAATCCACGAAGAACTGAAATTGGTTTTGCTGAGGATGATATTGATATCGAAGACCTCATTGATGTTGAGGAGTGTGTCTTCACGCTCACCAAAGGAGGGTACATCAAGCGCACTCCTGCCTCTGAGTACGCAGCCCAATCCAAGGGGGGACGTGGAAAACGAGGTATCACCACAAGGGAAGAGGACTGCGTGGAGAGCGTCTTTACTGCCTCCACCCACGATACCATTCTATTTTTCACCGATACAGGCAAGGTTTATCAGAAAAAGGGATATCAAATTCCTGAATCTGGAAAAACTGCAAAGGGAACAAACCTCGTCAACGTCCTCTCTGTCGAGAGTGGCGAGCGAGTGCAGGCGATGATCCACGTGAAGAGTTTGGAAGATGAAGGATTCCTCTTCATGGTCACACGTCGTGGTACCGTTAAACGTATTGCAATTACAGCTCTAAAAAATATCCGTGTAAGTGGTATTCGTGCCCTTAAGCTCGACGAAGGGGACTCCCTCGTTCAAGTCCGTCAAACCTCGGGTGAGGAGAATATTCTACTTGCAACCCGTAAGGGTGCTGCTGTCTGCTTCCACGAAGGAGATGTGCGTGTGATGGGTCGTGATGCAATGGGAGTTCGTGGAATTCGTCTGCGTGAGGATGACTATGTCGTCGGTTCTGCTATAGCTACCGAAGGAAAGGCAGTTTTGACCATCACCGAAAAAGGATTTGGAAAACGCACCCCTGTCGAGGAATATTCTGCTCGAAACCGTGGTGGCTCTGGACTTAAGAACTATGCAGTCACCGAGAAAACTGGTGAGATTGTGGATATTCGAGTGGTTGATGGTAGCGAAGATCTCCTCATTGTCACAGAAGCAGGTATTTTGATTCGTACAGATGTTGATTCTATTCGCACCACCAGTCGAGCCACCCAAGGGGTGATCGTGATGCGCTTCCGTGAGGAAGGGGATCGTGTCATTTCCATCGAGCTCACAGAGAAAGAGGAGATAACCGAATTTACCGAACTTGAAGAGGGTGCAGAACCAGAACAAGAGGAATCACAAGATAATACCAGTGGTAATGTAGAATAGAAATATTAACTTTCCCACACTTGTGGAAAACCATGTGGAAAAAACCGACTGAAAATTATTTGTGGCCACCGAAAATTACCGAAAATTAGAAAATATTGGTGGAAAACCAGAAATATTGAGGAAAACTCATAAAAACAAAATTTGCAGTCTAAAAAATGATAACATGACCGAATTTTATTTATGGTCGTATAAAATCGATCTAATCTCAAATTTTAGACTGTTAATGCTATAAAAATGTTGAAAAGTGGTAAAATTGTGGAAAACTGCTTCCGTCAATTATTTCTTGGATACCGAAAATACTCGAAAATGTTAAAAAATCGCATAATTTAGTAAATAATGGGGAAAAGTTCCCAAAAAGGAGATCCCATGATAAAACAAGAAAATATCCGTAATTTTTCCATTATTGCGCATATCGACCATGGAAAGTCTACGCTATCCGATCGCTTGATCGAGCTATGTGGGGCTGTGGAAGAGCGCAATATGGAAAGTCAACTCCTCGATAACATGGATCTTGAGAGGGAGCGTGGCATCACCATCAAAGCACGAGCCATTCGACTCGACTACACTGCTGAGGACGGCGAGACATATGCCCTCAACCTGATCGATACCCCTGGGCACGTCGATTTCAACTATGAGGTCAGTCGATCACTAGCAGCTTGTGAGGGTGCGATTTTGGTGGTGGATGCTACCCAAGGGGTGGAGGCTCAAACCCTTGCAAACACTTACTTGGCTCTGGAACATGATCTCGAGATTTTACCAGTCTTTAACAAGATTGACCTCGTAGCAGCTGATCCTCAAAGGGTCAAGGCTGAGGTGGAGGAGATCATCGGGCTACCTTCGATGGAGTCTCCTGAGATTTCTGCAAAAAACGGAATCAACATCAAGGCTGTGCTTGAGGAAGTGGTCAAAAAAGTGCCCTCTCCCACTGGTGATGATTCCATACCCCTAAAAGCCCTTATTTTTGATAGTCAGTATGATCAATATGTTGGGGTAATTGTCTATTTTCGTGTGATGGAAGGTTCTTTGAAAAAAGGGGACAACGTCAAAATGATGGCATCCGGCGCACAGTATCAAGTTGTCGACTGTGGGCTACTCCGTCCACTTGGAATGGAGAGTTCCGATTGCCTTCGAGCCGGTGAGGTAGGCTGGTTTACGGCTTCCATTAAAAATGTAAAAGATACGAGTGTGGGTGACACCATTACGTCGGCAGAAACCCCTGCAACGACACCTCTCGACGGGTATCGTCCCGTTCAAGCCATGGTCTATTGTGGTATCTACACAGAAGATGGTAGCAAGTATCCCGATTTGCGAGACGCTATGGAGAAGCTACAGCTCAACGACGCTTCTCTCTCCTTCGAGCCGGAGTCTTCGGCTGCTCTGGGATTTGGTTTTCGTTGTGGATTCTTAGGAATGCTCCATATGGAGATCGTTCAAGAGAGACTGGAACGTGAGTTTGATTTAGAGCTGGTTACTACATTACCATCTGTAATATATGAGGTAACTAAAACTAATGGTGAAGAAGTTTTGGTGGATAACCCTCATAACTACCCTGATCCGATGCTCATCTCTGAGGGGCGAGAACCCTTTGCGAAGGTCTCTATCATTGCCCCTCCCGACTATGTCGGAAATATCATGCCCCTCTGTCAAGACCGTCGGGGTGAATTCATTGATATGCAATATTTAGATCAAAACTTAGTTGAAATTCATTATTTTATGCCCATTGGAGAGATTATTTACGACTTTTTTGACGTTCTCAAGGCTCGCACTAAGGGGTATGCTTCTCTTGATTATCAGGTGGATTGCTACCGTTCTTCCGATCTCGTGAAAGTTGATATGATGCTCAACGGCGATAAGGTAGACGCACTCTCTTTCATTGCGCACCGTGACCGTGCCTATGGTCGGGCGAGACGAATTTGCGAAAAATTAAAGGAAAATATTCCTCGTCAACTTTTTGAAGTTCCCATTCAAGCAGCGATCGGTGGCAAGGTGATTGCTCGTGAGACCGTGCGTGCCGTTCGTAAAGACGTACTTGCCAAGTGCTACGGTGGTGATATTACCCGGAAAAAGAAACTGCTCGAGAAACAAAAAGAGGGTAAAAAGAAGATGAGATCCCTCGGCACCGTGCAAATGCCTACGGAAGCTTTCATGGCAGTCCTCAAATTAGAAGAGGAATAAATTTCTTCATTGAAATGCTGCGTAGTGGACAAAACCCCCGTATAATAGGTAAATAGAAAGAGCTCACTTCCGAAATTGGAAGTGAGCTCTTTTCAGGCTTAATTCAGGTTGATCCTCTATACTATTTTTTAGATTTCTTTGGTGCAGAACCCAGCAATTTATTCGTGCGCTCCCCAGTTCCGTATAGATTTTGGAGGAGAGATTGGTAGATGGGTCCGTATTGCGCTGTAAGAGCATCGTGGTTAAGGTCGTGCCACTCGCCACCCGACTTTTTGTGGGTTGCCAGTGTCTCAAGTAGGTGGATTTCATTGGCTTTGTGCTCCATATCGTAAGCACCAGCCATGAATTGTGGTTGTGAGACTGCAAAAAAGCTAGAGTTTGTTTCAGGTGAAACGTTATGTAATCTACGGAAGAGCACAGATATGGTTCCGGCGAGATAATTGGATAGATGGATGATGAGATCCCGATTATTGGTGGCTGCATAGAGATCGAAGAGCATTCCCATCGAGTTTAGTGCGAGTTTTTTATTCAAAGTGGCAAGCACTGAGAGTTTAGTGTCTGGACCTTCGGCTGAGTTGAGTTCTTCAGCGCCGAGTGTTTTCCCACTTCGCTCGAGTGTGCGACCGAGGAGATAGTCTGAGGAAACTCCGTAGTAATCGCATGCCTTGACCACGAAGAGAAGACCGGGTTCACGAACCCCCTTTTCGTAGTGGGACATGAGTGCTTGCGAGATGCCGAGGGCTTCTGCGGCTTCGCGCTGGCTAACTTTTTTTTCTTGACGGAGTAGTGCGAGTGTGCGAGAAAATTCTGAGCTCATTGGGAGTTCACCTCGTTTCGTGGTAGGGGTTTATTGCGTGGGGTATACTTGAAGTATAGTTTTTTCGAAAGATGGGGAGAAGGCACAAATAGGGCATAATCCTCAATCATAGATACTATTACTTTTAGTATACAGGAAGTTAAAAAAAAAATCAATACCTTTTTTGATAAAACTTCATTTTTTTTTAGAGAGAAAAGGGAACCATAAAAGTAATAGGGGAAAAAGGTAGGTTTTCAGTCTATTCAGTTAGTGTTTACAAACATATCGTGATATTTTTGGCGAGTTATAACTATTTGTATAGAAAATATTTTTCATATCTCACTTGTTTTTTGCAAGATAAAGTGGTAAAATAGTTAAGTAAGTAATTTTGGTTACGCTTTTTTTATGAGCGAACCTATTTTTTTGGAGGAAAATCATGTTTAAGGAACTCATTGACAAACTACGCGCAAACCCACGCACCATCGTATTTCCTGAGGGAAATGAACCCCGTATTTTAGAGGCTGCAGCTCGTCTCCTCTCTGGTACCTTCTTGACCCCAGTTTTAATTGGGAAAGAATCAGAAATTTTAGAGAGTGCTTCCAAACTTGGCTTCAACGTCAAGGGTGCGATCATCATCGATCCTGATAATTACGATAGAATCGACGAGATGGCAGCTACCATGGCTGAGCTCCGTAAAGGAAAAATGACCGAAGATCAATGCCGTGAGATGTGCAAAAACCCTTCTTACTTTGGCACTATGCTCGTGAAAATGGGTGTTGCTGATGCTCTTCTTGGTGGCGCAACCTACTCTACAGCTGATACCGTGCGTCCTGCTCTACAAATCATCAAGACGAAACCAGGAAACAAAATCGTCTCCTCTTGCTTTATCTTGGTGCGTGAGCAAGGTACTGGTGGTAACGAAGTGCTCGCTATGGGCGACTGCGCCATCAATATCGACCCATCTGCTGAGGATCTTTGTGAAATCACCCTCGAAATTGCAGAGTGCGCTGAGAGATTTGGTATCGATCCTAAGATCGCAATGCTCTCTTACTCCTCTAAAGGCTCTGGTAAGGGCGAGACCGTCGACAAGATGGTCAAGGCTTACAACTTGGTGAAAGAACGTGCCCCCCACCTCTCTGTGGATGGTGAAATGCAGTTTGATACTGCTGTTTCTCCTGCTGTGGGACGCCTTAAATTCCCTGATTCACCTGTGGCCGGACATGCAAATACCTTTATTTTCCCAGAGATTAACTCGGGTAACATCGGATATAAGATTGCGCAACGTCTTGGTAACTTCCAGGCCTATGGTCCTGTTTTGCTTGGCCTGAATGCTCCTATCAACGACCTATCTCGTGGTTGTAATGCGGCTGAGGTCTATTCCATGGCAATCATCACGGCTGCTCTCGCAGAATGAAGGTAACCATCTACACGGATGGCGCCTGCTCTGGAAACCCGGGTCCGGGTGGTTGGGGAGCGATTTTGATGGCAGGAACCCATGAGAAAGAGATTTCAGGTGGGGAAAATCCATCTACCAATAACCGAATGGAGCTCACTGCTGTTATCGAGGCACTAACCCTGCTCAATAAACCTTGCGAGGTCGACCTCTATTCCGACTCAAAGTATGTCATCGATGGACTGCAAAAGGGTTGGGCTGAGGGATGGAAAAAGCGAGGTTGGGTGAAATCCGATAAGAAGCCGGCCCTCAATCCTGATCTGTGGGACAAGCTGCTCACACAATATCACCGTCATCAAGTCACCCTGCACTGGGTGAAGGGACACGCATCAAACCCCTATAATAATCGGTGCGATCAACTTGCAGTCATAGAATCTAAGAAGTTTTAAGAAAAACGACATCCAGTTATGGATGTCGTTTTTTGCATAAATCGCAGAAAATAGCCATTTTCCTTCCGTTTTATTAGATAAATCCTTTTTAAATAAAGAAGAACCTCACTGTCTGCTCCAAGACAATGAGGTCCCATAAAACGATAAAAATGAAAAACTACTTACAGTTATTATCTTACTCCTGAGATGTTACGAGACAAGAACGTAAATGTTACGAAAGTGTTAATTCTTTTGATAGAGGATGATTCCATCTTCAACAATGGGAGAGATCTTGCCTTCGTCCTCTAAAAACTCGAGGAAAAAGCGAATGTTTCTGTGGAAAAAGAGGACCCGTTGCACTTTTCGCATGTGGAGTTCGTAAGATTCGCATATTTTTTTACAGAGGGCAGAGAATTCTTGTGGTGTTTCACAAAAGGCTGCGATTTCTTCGCTTCGTTTCAGGAAGAGAGCTGTATTTTGCTCGACGAGGGAGGGGAGTTCGGCACGTGTGCAGGTTCCTCGGTGAGAGAGAATGAATTTTTCAGCATCAATGGTGAGTAATTTCTGATGGGATCGAAGTGCCTCAGCGATATCGAGGGCAAACGGGAGCTTGGAATCCATCATATCTGCCGACATAAGGGAATCCCCGAGGTAGCAAACGCCATCTGGCGTTGTAATACAGACGTGACCTGCGCTGTGGCCCGGAGTGTGGGTGATGGTGAATTTTTCGCCACAGAAGTCAAATATTCCATCGGTTGGAGGTAAAATGGCATCTGCAGTAAATACCATCGACCCCATCTCCTCTTGCACAGATTTCGGGGTGACCGAGGTGCGCATGGATTTATAATTCATCACATTCACAACATAACCGGCTTCTGCCTGACTTAATGCAATTGGTATATGGTAGTTGCGCTGAAACTCTGCACTATTTGCGCAGTGGTCGATGTGGGCATGGGTGCAAATTTGTCCGATAGGGGTGAGGGAGTGCTCGGCGAGGGTGCGAGAAATCACTTCTCCGTCGCTTGGAAGTCCGTTATCGAGTAGAATGCACTCCGAGCCTTTTAGATAGAGGGGCATTAGGCTATAACCCTCGAAGTACGAGGTATGTTTGGTATATGGTTGAATTGTCATAATATCCTCACTTTTTGAGATAAATCATCAGCACTGCGATGTCAGCAGGGGAGACACCAGAGACCCGACCTGCTTGCCCGAGGTTTTGGGGCTTGATTTCGTTTAATTTTTGGCGTGCTTCCAGTCGCAAGCCGTGGATATTAGCATAGTCTAAATCAGGGGGGAGCACCCTTGTTTCTCGCCGTTTCATCTCTGCAACCTGTTTTAATTGCCTTTGAATATACCCTTCGTATTTCATCGAGATTGCCACTTCTTGGGTGACGAGAGGGGAGAGCTCTGGTCGGTTTGGGTCTAGGGGGGCAAGGGATTGATAGGTGATGGGTGGTCTGCGTAGGAGGGCTGCGAGTGTCGCCCCGTCGCTGATATCGCTCTCACCATGAGCAGCGAGGATTTCGGTGAGCTCGGGAGAGGGGGGAACCCCGGTTTTTTCTAGTCTTGCGATCTCCTGGGCGACCTGTTTATACTTCTTTTGCACTGCGTTGAGGTGATCATCCGAAATCAGTCCGAGAGAATGACCGATTGGGGTGAGTCGCTCGTCGGCGTTATCCTGACGGTGGAGGAGTCGGTACTCGGTTCTCGAGGTCATCATTCGGTAAGGTTCATTGGTACCCTTGGTGACCAAATCATCGATCAAAACACCGATGTAACCACTCTCCCGTGGGAGTACGAAAGGGCTTTTCCCTGTCGCCCTGTGTGCAGCATTTACACCGGCGACAAAGCCCTGGGCCGCTGCCTCTTCATACCCTGATGAGCCATTGAACTGCCCTGCAGTGAATAGGTTTTCAATCTGCTTGGACTCGAGGGAGAGGGTGAGCGCAGTGGGGTCAATACAATCGTATTCGATGGAGTAGGCGTGGCGCACCATTTCAGCCTGCTCGAGTCCTGGGATGGTTCGGAGCATTTCCACCTGTACCTCTTCGGGGAGGGAGGAGGAAAACCCTTGAATATATAGCTCTTGCGAGTTCACCCCCATAGGTTCGATAAAGAGTTGATGCCTCTTTTTTTCGGCAAACCTCACCACTTTATCCTCGATTGACGGGCAGTAGCGTGGGCCCACCCCTTCGATGACCCCGGAAAAGAGGGGGGATCGGTGGAGATTATCTCGGATCACTCGGTGGGTTTCTTCGTTTGTGTAGGTCAGCCAACAACTGACCTGATTTTTGGGTGGGTCTTGTGTTTGGAAGGAGAATTGCAACCCCTCTTCCCCCTCTTGAATCTCCATTTTCGAGAAATCCACTGTAGAGGAAAGTACTCTCGGGGGGGTTCCTGTTTTGAAGCGACGAAGGGGAAGTCCGAGTGCCACTAGATTTTCCGATAGTTCGTTTGCAGCAGTGAGACCGTCCGGCCCAGAACTGCACGAGACATCACCCACAACGGTTCGCCCTCCTAGATGTGTTCCTGTGGCGATGACCACCGTCTTTGCATGGTAGGAAATCCCTGTTTGGGTGGTCACACCTGTGACAAGGAGTTTTCCTTGCTTCTCCTCTGTTATCAAGGAGGTGACCTGTCCTTGTTTGAGTAATAGATTCTCTTGATTATGGAGGAGCTCGGTCATGTGCTTGCTGTAGTGTCGTCGGTCGGCTTGCGCCCGAAGCGACCAGACGGCAGGCCCCTTTCCACTGTTGAGTAGTCGATATTGAATGCAAGTGGCGTCGGCTGCCTTTGCCATCTCTCCTCCAAGGGCATCGAGCTCCCTCACAAGGTGTCCTTTCCCTGTCCCTCCAATGGCTGGATTACAAGGTAGGTTACCCACTGCGTCGAGGTGGAGAGTGAGGCAGAGGGTACGGCATCCAAGTCGTGCAGATGCGAGTGCGGCTTCGATCCCTCCATGTCCTCCCCCTACTACTACGACGTCATATTCTTGGTTTGTCAAATGCTGTCCCCTTTCAAAATTTTAGGTTGTAAATTCATAGTGTTCTATGTTATAATACTAAAAATGAAAGAATTTTTCAAGAGGGTTTCACCAATGCCTGAGAAAAATTTTTTGAAACGGAGAGATAACCTTGAAAACTTACACCTGCAGACCAAGTAATGCCAAGGCGGTCGAAACCCTGAAATCACAAGGGATTCCACCGTTGCTTGCCCTTGTTTTGGCTGGAAGAGGGCATACCGATCTCAAAAGTGCGAACTCCTTGATAAAACCAGAAAAAACGCCCCCTATCGACCCCTTTCTTCTCCCTGATATGCAAATTGGGGTGGAGGTGATTCAAGCTGCGTTGGACCATGGTAAAACCATAGCCGTTTTTGGCGATTATGATGTTGATGGCATCACTGCAACAGCCCTTCTTGCAGAATTTTTAGAAGATAAGGGATCTAAATCTAAGATCATGACCTATATCCCACGTAGACTATCCGAGGGGTATGGTCTGAGTATGCGTGCTATCGACCATCTCAAAGAACTGGGCGCCCATCTCATCATTACGGTAGATTGTGGAATTTCTAGTCTTGAGGAGGCAAATTACGCAAGCGAGCTTGGGATTGATATCGTGATCACCGATCATCACACCTGTCAGGGAGAACTTCCCAAAGTAAAAGCCGTCATCAACCCTCGTAGAGAGGATTCCACCTACCCCTTTGTCCCGTTAGCAGGGGTCGGGGTAGCCCTGAAACTTGCTCTTGCACTCACCCCGAGAGAGGGGTGGGATGAGGTGACCTCTCGTTATTGCGAGCTTGTCGCCATTGGAACCATTGCCGATGTCATGCCCATGGAAGGGGAGAATCGCACCTTAGTGCGCGAGGGTCTTGATAAAATCAACAAAGATCCACGTCTTGGGGTGAGACTTCTCATGGGGGAGTCGGGCTATTTGGTGAAAGAGATCACTGCTGTGGGGGTTGGGTATAGCTTAGCCCCACGACTCAATGCAGCTGGTCGGATGGATAATCCTCAACTTGCTGTGGATCTACTGCTCACAAATTCTCCTGAGAGAGCCATTGCCCTCGTGGGTGAGCTCTGCTCCCTTAACACAAAACGGCAAGAGGCAGAGGTTGAGGTTTATCGTCAATGTCTGAAACGACTGGAAGAGAAACCACCTCAAGCCCTGATCTTTTTATCCGATGATATTTGGCATCAAGGGGTTGTGGGGATTGTTGCCTCACGGTTGACCGATAAATATCGTTTGC
>JAWXUK010000003.1:0-38747 GCA_044432785.1 Eubacteriales bacterium
TGTGGCATGAGGAACCTCCCGAGACGTAAATGCCGAGGTCGCTGAGTACCCTCACCACCACATCACTTGGGTATCCCACCAATGAGATTGCCAAAATATGTGGAGAGTAGTCGCATTCCTCTTTTTCTAAGAGTTTCACATATTTGATTTCTTTCATTCCATTTATCACGTTTAATTTAACCGATTTTAATTTACGGCAGTTTTCTTCTTGAGCCTTGCTTCCTTCTTGAACCGCAGTTCCGAAAGAAGCGATGAGGGGGACCGACTCTGTCCCTGAACGCAGCCCGTTCTCCTGTCCTCCTCCGTAGAGGAGTGGGGGGATCGAAACCCCCTCACGGATATAGAGTGCTGCTATCCCTTTGGGGCCGTAGACCTTGTGGGCGCTCACTGTTAGAATGTCGACTTTTAATAAACGGTCACCTTCTTCTAGTGAAAACGGTATCTTCAAAAACCCCTGTACCCCATCACTATGAAAGGTTGCCTCACAGCCTGCCTTGCGCACTGCTGATACCATGTCGTTGACTGGGAAGATCTGCCCTGTCTCGTTATTGACGAGCATGACTGAGATGAGAATTGTGTCCTCACGCAGGGCTGATACAACTTGGTCTGGTGTGATTTGTCCTGTCGAGTCTGGTGCGAGATAAGTGACCGAGAACCCTTCTCGCTCTAGGGCTTGACAGGGTTCTAAAACAGAATTATGTTCTAAGGACGTTGTGATAATATGTCCTTTTTTGCGACGGCGAGCCGTTCCAAAAATTGCCCAGTTATTGCTCTCTGTTCCGGAAGAAGTGAAGTAGATCTCGCTACTTTTTGCGCCGAGCGCTGAGGCAATTTGAGCTCTATGCTCTGCCATTTCTTTTTGGAGTTGTTGGCCCAAACTGTGCATCGCTGAGGGGTTTGCAAAGTGTGTTTCCATGGTTTGAGCTAATTTTTGTGTTGCAAAAGGGTGGGGGGGAGTGGTTGCGGCGTAATCGAAATAAGGTGCCATAGTGTTATCCTCGCTTGCTCTTCCCATTGTGGAGATTGATTCATTGCTACTATTCTATACCTCAACTCCCCCATTGTCAAGAAAATTTCATTGATTTTCTGCCAGATAATGATTGTATTCGAGGGATAATTGTGATATGATAGAACGTGATGAATTTGTATCCTATTTCAGAAAGGAGATATTTTTATGATAAACCAGAACGAACGTGACCTCTGCCTTGCCGTGCTTATTGATGCTGATAATGCCTCTCGCACTGCGATGAAAGATGTGATGGCCGAGGTCGCACGATATGGTACCCCCACAGTCAAACGTATTTATGGAGACTGGACTGCCCCTAATATGAACAGTTGGAAGCAAATTTTGCTTGAAACTGCGATCACGCCTATCCAACAATATAGCTATACTTCTGGAAAAAACGCTACCGACTCTGCCATGATCATTGATGCTATGGATCTACTCTACTCTGGCAAATGTGATGGCTTTGTTTTGGTGTCGAGCGATAGCGATTTCACTCGACTTGCCACTCGCTTGAGAGAGGCCGGTATGAAGGTCTACGGAATGGGAGAGCTGAAAACTCCTCAGCCTTTCATTGTCGCATGTGATAAATTCATTTACATCGAAATCATTCGTGCTGCTGCGCAAAAAGAGGCTGAGACCAAGCGCCCCCTCAAATCTGCTGAGCAGAAATCTACCAAACAACCTCCACGTCGTAAGGACGAGGGTGGAATTCCTGAAGAACTTCTTGACTTTATCGGAGTTTCTATCGAGTCCATCTGCGGTGAGGATGGATGGGCGCATATGGGGCGGCTTGGTAATCTCATGCTGAAAAAACGCCCCGATTTCGACGCCCGTAACTACGGTTTTCCCAAGCTATCTAAATTAGTCGAGGCTGCACCACGTTTCCAAATACGCTCGATGGGTGAGAGTGGAACCGAACTTTACGTTACTGATACACATATAAAATAAGATAATCCTCACTTTTTTTCAATGAAATGAGGATTTAAGGAGATTGCTATGCAAAACCTTTTGCTCCCACTGCTCGCTCTTCTCTTCGGGGGAGGCGGTTTTGGACTGCGACGATACCATCTTACGCATTTTTACGATGAAACCACCATGCTATACGACCTTGCTGCTCCACCATTTTTTATCATATTAGGTCTTGGTTTTGGTCTGTTTTTATCTTTCTTACTCTTAGTTCCGAAAAACAAGGTAGAGACCCTCTCCTTTGAGCAGGTTTTCCTCTCACCAAGTGGTGGTTTTTTGTATTTCTATGCCATGGGGGGGCTGTTGATTCTTGCACAGGTTGCCCTTACCTTCTTAGAATTTGTGCGAGACCCTTCAAGTTCACTTACCTTTCAAATCATCCTAGCTTCGGTACTATCTGTTTGTTCCGGAATTAGCATCCTATCTATGGCTGTTAGCGCACGCCGGCAAACCCCTGTTGCACCTAGACTTCTTGCTACGCTTCCTCCATTTGCGACACTCCCCTATTTAGTTTCTATGTATCAGGAAAGCGTCTCTTTTCCTCAAACCACACTCCATATTTTTGGTTTGCTCGGTGCTATCTCACTTACTTTAGCGCACTACTTCATTTGTGCCAGTTTATTCGAGAAAATTCGGCCAAAATTGGTCATTTTCTTCACAACTATTGCAATTTTCTTGAATTTGACGGCTCTAGCGCACCTCCCCTCTCCTACGGTTTTTGTCTTTTTGGCCGGTAATCTCTGCGTGCTCATTGCGCAGTCTGTGACATGTTGTACGGTATGTCAAAAATTAAAAAACGGTACATTAAATTTTAACGATAATTAATTTCTGGAAGGATATCTTTTATGAATCAGGATAAGTTTTACCTCACAACCCCCATCTATTACCCCTCGGGAAAGCTCCATATCGGGCACACCTACTGCACGGTTGCCACCGATGCCCTCGCTCGTTACAAACGTCTATTAGGCTATGATGTCCTTTTTTTGACCGGAACCGACGAACACGGTCAGAAAATTGAAACCGAAGCCGAAAAAGCCGGGGTGACTCCGAAAGAATTTGTGGATCATATTGTCGAGGGCGAGGGAGGGATTTTAGACCTCTGGAAGCTCATGAACGTATCCTTTGATCGTTTTATCCGTACCACTGACGACTATCATGTTGAATCCATCGTAAAAATTTTCAAAGAGCTATATGATCGTGGAGATATTTATAAAGGGAACTATTCTGGAAAATATTGCACCCCTTGCGAGTCCTTTTGGACCGAAAGTCAACTTCAAGATGGAAAATGTCCTGATTGTGGTCGTGCTGTCATTGATGCGCAGGAAGAAGCTTATTTCTTCCGTCTGTCGAAATATGCAGATAAAGTGCAAGATCTGCTAGAAAATACAGACTTTTTACAACCTCGAAGCAGAGTTAATGAGATGGTCAACAACTTTATCAAACCAGGTTTGGAAGATCTTTGTGTCTCTCGTACCACCTTTACCTGGGGCGTTCCTGTCGATTTTGATCCTGGCCACGTTGTCTATGTTTGGGTGGATGCCCTCTTTAATTATACCACTGCACTCGGATTTTGTAATAATAAACACAATGATTACGATAAGTATTGGCCAGCCGATGTCCACTTTGTTGGTAAGGAAATTGTTCGTTTCCACTCTATCGTTTGGCCTGCTATGCTCATGGCGATGGATATGGAACTTCCCAAGCACGTCTTTGGGCACGGATGGCTCACATTTCAAGGTGGGAAGATGTCTAAATCCGTGGGTAACGTCGTCGATCCAGTCATTTTAGCTGAGAGATATGGTGTGGATGCTCTTAGATATTTCCTTCTGCGTGACTTCTCTTTCGGTGGAGATGGTGGATTTTCGAATGATCTGCTCATTGGTCGGATTAATACTGATCTTGCGAATGACCTTGGTAACCTTCTCTCTCGCTCTATCTCGATGATTGAGAAATATTTTGGTGGAGCTCTTCCAGAAAACCAGGAGATCTATCCAGAATTTGACAAACCATTAGAGGATATCGCTAATACACTTCGTAATAAATATAAAGAATATATGGATTCTTACGGATTTCAGTCTGCTCTTATCGAGGTTTTCACTCTCATTTCACGTGCGAATAAATATATCGATGAAACTGCTCCTTGGGTGCTTGCTCGTGAGGAAGCCAATCTTCCAAAGCTTGCAAACGTGATGTATCATCTTGTCGAGGTGCTTCGTATCTCTGCTGTTTTACTTTCACCTGTGATGCCTACCTCCACTAAACAAATCTTGGATCAACTTGATATACCTGAAAATTTACGGACATGGGAGAGCGTATCACAATTTGGAGCTCTGCCACGTGCTACTACTATCCCAACCAAGGGTGAAAACCTATTCCCCCGTATTGACGCTGCTAAGGAAATCGAGGAGCTCGAGCGCCTTGCACTGAAAATGAAGAAAAGCGCACTTCCTCCTCTTGAAATCGAAGATTTCCTTGAGGAAAAAGTTGATTTCGACACTTTTGTTAAGAGTGATTTCCGAGCCGTCAAAGTAATTGCTTGTGAAAATGTGAAAAAAAGTGATAAACTTCTTAAGTTCACGCTCAATGATGGAACCCCTGAACCACGACAGATTTTATCTGGGATTGCGAAATTTTACAAGCCTGAAGATCTCGTCGGTAAAACCTTGATGGCCATCGTGAACCTTCCACCTCGTAAAATGATGGGACGAGATTCTTGTGGAATGCTGATTTCAGCCGTCCACAGTGAAAAAGGGGAAGAGAAATTGAATCTTCTTATTTTAGATGATAATATCCCTGCTGGGGCTAAAATGTGCTAAAAAAATGGGGTTTCCAAATTACGGAAACCCCATTTTTATTTGTTTCGATTCAAAAATTTTCCTTGGCTCCCGAGATATTGATTCTGGGATACCACCAATTTACCTCGTAAATAGACAGCTTCCACCTCTCCAGTACGCTCCATTCCCTCATAAATCGTGTGATCACAGGCTGAATGGAGGTCTTTTTTTGTAAAAATCCCTCTTTTGTCAGGGTGAAAGAGCACTAAATCAGCATCAGATCCCACTGCTATCGTTCCTTTTTGTGGATAAATACCGAAAATTTTTGCTGGATTTGTAGCAGAAACCTCTACATATTTGGATAAATTAATTTTACCACTTGCAACCCCTGCAGAATAGAGATAGGTCATGCGCTCTTCCACTCCACCTGCGCCATTTGGTGTGAGTGTGAAGTCCTCGAGTCCTCGTTCTTTCAATCCTTTGTAGTGGAAGGGGCAATGGTCGGTTCCGACCACATCGATAGCACCTTTTTCAATTCCATTCCACAGCGCTTCGCAATCGGTTTGTTTTCGTAATGGTGGAGACATGATGTATTTCAGCCCTTCAGTGGGATTTTCATAACATTTTTCAGTGAAACCGAGGTATTGTGGGCAGGTTTCAATATAGAAATTTCCGATTTCCTTTGCTCGAATTCCCTCTTCTAGTCCGATTTTACTTGAAATGTGGACCAGATAAATTTCTGGATGATCGGCGAGGGCTGAGAGAGCGATGAGACGTGAGATCGCCTCCCTCTCGCACCAGTCGGGTCGGCTTTTTGCGTGATATTCCGGTGTAATATCACCATTTTCAGTATATTCTTTCCTTAAGAGTTGGATTACATGGTGATTTTCTGCATGAAATGCAGTGATTCCTCCTAGTTTTTTCATCTCTCGCAACACCTGAAGGACTTCTCCGTCATTCAAGCGATAGTCATAGGTGAGGTAGATCTTAAAACTTGTGAGTCCTTGTTCCATCAATTTCGGAATTTCTGCTAATATTTCCTTGGAAATGTGCTGGAATACCCCGTGAAATCCATAATCACATCCACATTTCCCATCTGCATAGCCGTGATAGACCTCTAATTGGTGTGATAGGGAGCATCCTGCCGGCCCAAAGCCCATGTGATCGATGATGGTTGTGGTACCTCCACAGAGCGCAGCTATACTCCCTGTATTAAAATCGTCAACTGCACGAGCTGTGCCGACATCTAAATTAAAATGGGTATGACCGTCTACCCCTCCCGGTAACACCAAAAGACCGGTTGCGTCGATCACTTCTGCTCCTTCTGGCGCCGTGATATTGGGAGAAATTTTTGTAATTTTTTCTCCCTCAATGATGAGATCGGCTTGCCCTATTTGTTCACTTGTGACGATGGTGCCATTTTTGATAACGATCATAATATCACTCCTTTTTAGTCGATAAATTCACGTATTCTTAGTGTAATCCCCAGTTTATCTGCAAGTTTTTGACACGCTTGCATCTCTTCTGTGTTTCCTTGATTGACGATGGTGAAAACAACCTCGACCCCTTCAAGCTCATTTACCTTTGTAGCGAAATCTAGCATTGCAGCATATGCGTCCTCCCCTTGATCGGGTCGTGTGAGGTTTGTGTATCCTATCACATCTGGTGCGTTGAGAGAGATAGAAAGTTTATCAATTCTTCCTTTTATACTTTTTGTAATATCTTTCCCATTGATTAGAGTTCCGTGGCCATTTGTATTGATACGGATTATGGGATGCGGTTTTTTTAGGGCATCTATAATGGCACATATGTCGTCAAAGCGATAAGTCGGCTCGCCAAAGCCACAGAAAACAAGTTCATTATAGTTATTTTCCAGATCTTTTTCGATGTTTTCTACCACTTCCTCGACTGTAGGTTCTCGTTCGAGCCACAGAGAATTTTCAGTGTAAATAGAACCTGAATCGTCACGCAGGCAGAAGGTGCAATGGCAGTTGCAACGGTTAGTGAGATTGACATATAAATTCCCCTCATAAGGGTAGCAAATGGTCATAATAGTTCTCTTTTCATCATTAAATATACCAAAAAGGTATGGAATACGCACACACCAATATGATGTGTGCGAGTTTTATTTTTCTATATGGAAGAATCTTTTTCCATTATCTTTTGTTATTTTTGCGCACTCTTCGAGGGAAATCCCCTTGCAATCTGCGACCACTTGGGCAATATGAGGGAGGTATCTCGAGTCGTTACGTTTTCCACGGAAGGGGACGGGTGCGAGGTAGGGGGAGTCGGTTTCGAGCATGATGTGCTCAATTGGGAGAAAATCGAGGACTTCTAAGGTTTTTCTAGCATTTTTATAAGTGATAACCCCTGTAAAGGATAGCATCCATCCTCGATCTATTAGAATTTTTGCGTGATCCACCCCTCCTGAGTAACAGTGATAAACTCCTGAGACATCGTACTGCTGCACTATGTCGAGGCATGCTTTGTGTGCCTCACGGTCGTGGATGATTACAGGGAGTTTTAATTTTTTGGCAAGCGCCATCTGTGCGTGGAAAAATTCCTCTTGGATTTCTGGTGAGGGGTTTTCCTCCCAGTAGAAATCTAGTCCAATTTCTCCAATTGCTTTGACTTTTGGATGATTTGAGAGGTTTTCGAGCTCGGAAATGGTAGTATTAAGGTCTAATCCACCACATTCTGAAGGATGAATTCCTACACCGGCATAAACGTGCTCGAATCGGTCGGCAAGAGAGATTGCGATTTTAGAGGTTTCGATGTCGCACCCTGGATTGAGTACGAGTGAGATGGACTGCTCGGGGAGGGAGGCGAGGAGTGTTTCTCGATCCTCGTCAAATTTTTGGTCGTCATAGTGGGCATGCGTGTCGAAAAACATGTGTTTCTCCTCAATTAGCGTGGGTTATCGGGATAAGAGTTGCGGTTTTTGCTAAGAAAACAGACACAGAACATATCCGGTCCTCCGTTTAGGGTCATGGATGGTCCTGCGACCTCGAGCCCTGAACTTGGATAGCCGATTGCTTCTTCAAATAGGTCGATTGTGGTTTGTGCGATTGTGGGGTGATCGCCACTCATGAAGAAATATGGGCTATTTTCTCGCATGCGTTCCTGCGCAATTTCGAGGAAATGGGTTGCTACCTTAATATCTCCACGCACTTTATTGATCAGGGTGAATTTTCCGTCGCACACCTTCATGATGGGGCGCAACTTTAGTCTTGCACCGATATATGCTGATGAGCTGTTGATGCGACCGGATAGTCGTGGCAAATCGAAGGAAAAGGCTGCGAAATATACCTCGACCGAGTTATACCAATCCTTCAAAAAGGTTTCTATTTCGGGGTAATTTGCTCCGTCAATATGAAGCTGTGAGGCGAATTTCATACTATATCCAAGTGCGATGGTGGAATTTCCTGAATCATAGATATAAATGGTGAGTTTTTCGAATTTCTCGGGGAATTCTTCCTTGAGTCGTTCTCTTGCAGATACGGCATTGTTATGTCCTCCAGAAACCGTGCTTGCCAGTGTGGAAACCACGATATGGGTGAATTCTTGTGAAATGACGTACTTTTTGAGGACTTCGTACCACTCTTCAGGGTTGACTGCACTGGTGGATGGGACGGTTTTGCACGTCCGAAGATATGCGAGAAATTCGGTGCTGTCTATATCTACACCGTCTTTGTGTAGTTTTCCATCAATGATGATTCCTGTGGGAACCACCTCGATATTGAGTCGTTCTGCATCCTCTTTCGAGATGCCTCCCGACGAATCCATGATAAATTTAATCTTATCCATCGCTATAATAGCTCCTTCGTACATAAGCTGGGGGTTAATTTGTTTTTCTAGGTACTTCGTTAAAGTTTTGCACTAGTGTTTGGTAGGTGGTACCTTTTAGTGGGGAATAGGTGACTCCAATTTCGACCTCGAAGTCTGGCAATGTGGGGTCCTCACGGTTGAAATTATCTATATTTTGATAGATGAGGTGCACCTTTTGCTCGGCTAGGGCTCGTGTGCCTACGCTGTGCAAGAACACGACAAAGGTATTGCCTTCACGGGCAACATAATCGGTTTCACGGAAGATTTGCTCAATTGTGGTTGCCATATCTGCGAGATGTTGGCCTAAGGTCTGCTCTATCATGCTTTTTTGTAGATTTTCGTAATTTGTGAGCGTGATTCTCACTAGTGCATGGGTGTGCGATACGCTTGGATCATCAAAGGTGATAATATCGGCTACAGTGCTTGAGAGCACTTGGTTGACGCAAATTTTCATCGAGTTTTCTGTGAGCATCTTTGTGACTGAATCACGTTCGATCTCGGAGAGAATGGACATCTCTTTGCTGATATTCGAACCTTTACCGACGGCAAATGCTGGTTCGTTATCCTCACGGATGATGCGATATTCGAAGCGATACCATCCAGTTTCCCCTTGGAGATCACGCAGTTGGAGGGTATGGACCACTTCTCTGCCTTCTTTCATATCTTCTACCATTGCGAGGTAGGTCGAGACATATTCTTGAGCGATTATACCACGAATGGCGCAACCGGGGTATAGTGTGATTTCTTGTCCGGCGAGACCGAAGCTGACTGCACGATAGCCCGAGAAGGTAACTGTTGACTTTTTGATATCGGCTTGGAAGAGGAGCTCGTCCGAAATGGTGTGGAGGACGTCGCTAAACTCCATAACACGGGCAAGTTGTGCCTCCATTGCTTTCTTTTCGGTCACGTCGAAGCAGTTGATATAGAAATATCCCCCCTCTAGGCGACCATGATAGGCGATCCAACGCAGAGGATGATTGCGTAGTCGTGCCTCGAGGACCACTGTTCCACCTTTGGAGATTGCATCGTCCATGTGACTGACATCAAGTTCTTCGTTGTTTTCGTCAAAGGCGAGGACAAGGTTGAACGGGATATTATCATAGTCGGCACGAAGTGCTTCTCGGGTGATTCCCACAATTTCGTAAAAACGTTTATTTGCGTAGATCAAACTATGATCAACTGGATTGAGCACGATGACACCATCTGCAAATCCATTGATAATCTTAGAGAAGGTTGCTGTTTCATGTCCCCCTTGCTCTATTGGGAGTGGTTTTCCGACTCCACTGACTGCGATTACTTCCCCTTCCTTATTTAATTCGGGGAAGAAGGTTGCAATACGTGGGGAGTATTCGGCATCCCCTTGATCACGGAACAGGAGTGAAATCTCTTGCGCTTTTTTCGTTGCGATGATTTCTTGAATCATTTTTCCTACCTTAGTGATGGTTTCTGGTGAATATTGCTCCATATTAGGGAGTGAACCATCGGGGTTTGAGTTGGCAACTGGAGGGAATCCGAAAGCATCTTGTAGGTCACGTCCATAAGTGACGGATCCTGTTTTAAGGTCTAGTCGGGTAATATCGGCATTTTTAACGATCATCTCAGCAAGTTCGAGCTGATTTGATAGCTGGGTATTGAGCTTTGCCTCGTTTTGGAGCACCGAAATGATCACATCTGTGTATAGTCCGTCCTCTTCGTGACGAATCACACCGTTTGTGATTGTATTTCTCTCTATTCCCATGTGATCTGTGATATAGAGATCCCATTGTAAGGACTTTTCACCAAATTGAATGGCTTTCTCGAGTTTTTCCCAGATCATCTTTCCACTCTCGTCCGAGATTAAATCTTGTAGTGGGAAGGGAACTGCAGCTCCTTCGGCGGGTTTTGGGTAGGAGTGAAGCTCTAAAAAAGTATCATTCGCTTCTATCACTTGGGGAGGTTGTCCCTCAGGATAGTAGACCGTGGCAGTACCCGAAAGTCCCATTGCGTGGTAGATTTTCATCTGACGTTTGAGGGCATCCACTTCGTTTAATTGGTTATGGATACCATCTAGCGTGCTATAGTGGTAATCCACGTCTACTGCAGTGACGACGTAGGTGCGAGTATCTGTAGAGAAGTCTACGAATTTACCCTTGACGTGTACCCAGTGACTGTCACCTTCTGCTGGGTTGATCCCGAGACGGATATCTTCGGAGAAAACTGGGGTATCCACGCTCCATCTTTTTGGATCGGTCACTTTACGGACTGCTACCATAATTTTTCCGATATCTTCATGGTGAATCATGGCGAAGAGATCCTCGCCTAGGACCTTTAGCTCATCCTGAGTGACCCCTAATGACTCAGCAAAATAGGGGTTGGAGCGCACCAGACGGAATTTTCCCGTGATGAGATTGAGTTCACACACTCCGATTCCCAAGGTAAAGGAGTTGAATACCTGACTAAAGTGAGAGGTCGCACTCCACAGTTCGGAGGTGGTGAGTGCTTGCTTTTTGGCACTTTTACTATGCTCGTCGGTGCGAGCTTTTCGTGGAGTTGCAATAGAGCATCCACGCATATAGGCATCAAAGTCAGCCTTTTCAAGGGGACGGGAGAAGAGGTAGCCTTGTCCACAATCGGTGCGAATGGATTGGAGGAATTCAAGCTGTTCTTGGGTTTCGATTCCCTCAGCAACCGTGACAAGGTCCATGTGGGAGGCTAGACTTGTGACAAAGCTAATGACCTGTCCACTGTTTGCCGAGTCCCCTTCGAGGAATTTCATATCTAATTTGAGGGTGTCGATTGGTAGTTGGGCGATCATATTGAGGGAGGAATATCCCTTACCGAAATCGTCCATTTCGAGGTGGAATCCACAGTTTTTGAGTTCGGAAGTGACGTTTAGCGCCCCTTCTTCATCGGCTGCGTATGCCGATTCTGTGATTTCGAGGTGGATATAGCGCACTGGGACATCATATTGATCGAGAATATTGATCAATTTCTCGGCGAGATTTGGGGTGAGCAGATCACGCTGCGAGAGGTTGACCGAAATTGGTATGGGTGTGAGCCCCTGACGAAACCAACTTTGCAGATAGTTACAACAACGGCGCAAGACATAGAGGTCCATCGAGGTGATGAACCCATTTTCTTCAAAGAGTGGGATAAAATCGTCGGGGGGGATGCGACCCTTTTTAGGGTGAATCCAACGGACTAACGCCTCGCAACCAACCAAACTGAGGTCGGAGAGACGAACTTTTGGCTGTAGGTAGACGGCAAATTCACCATTTTCAAGTGCTTTGTGCATTTCGGAGGTGATCATTTGCTTATTTGCGACCTCGAGGGTCATTGCTTTGTCGTAGAAGGCATAGCTACGCTCGCTATCTTGCTTACAGCTTTTTGTGGCAAGTAGCACTCGTGAGTGGATGATTTCGATGGGTTCGCTGGTATCTTCGATGACGTAGAAACCGATGGAGACATTAAATCTGTAATCGTCACGGAAGGAGCGCAAAAAGTCCTCGAATCCTCCGTTATTTCCACGTCCTGTGATCCATGCACGAGCCACCGATTCATAGTCGGAATCGCTATTTTGCGAGACGAAAGGGAGGATACAGCAGAATACATCTCCTCCGATTCGACCGATTGCAGTGCTTGGACTGTGTGGGATCAAGGATTTTAGATAGGTGGCGCAGTGGAGCAATAGGCGATTGCCCTCTTCCACGCTATATAGGTTGTTGATGGATTGGAATTTATCTATATCGAATTGCCAAATGAGAAAGGTCTTTTCCTGATTTTCAGGAGCACCTAAAATACTCTCGACTTTGGCAAAAAAGGCACTATTGGTCATGACATTTGTGAGGGAGTCGATTTGGTGGAGGGTTAGCTCCTCTTCAAGCTCTTGGACACGTTCAAGCAGACCCTCAACGGTAAAGTCGAGGTCCTCCGATCTGTCATTGGTTTCTTTTTGTTGTTCTGCGATGCGACGAAATACCTCTTCGGTTAGGTTATCGGCTGGGCGATTTTGATTGTCTACGACGTTGCGACTCTCTGGGGTCGCTGGGGTAGGCAGATCCATAGGAGTTCCTCCTCTCTTGTGGTGGGGCAACTTAAAATTTGTAAAGATACAGCTTTATTATATCATAATACAATTAAAAAAGAAATACCTTTTCGAAAATAATTTGAACTATTTTTTCCAGCTTAGGTTCTTCCTGTTTTTCCTAGCAGTGCCTCGAAGCTTACCCCTTGGCAGATCATACATACCGAGTATAGCACGATCGAGAATACAGTTACCACCACAAGTGTTATCAAGGTCTCTACCCCTGCATCCTCCATAGCTCGATAGAGTAAATTTGCGCAGAGTCCCATCAAGGTCGCCGAGAGAGCTGGGGCTGTGAGCCATGCGAATAGGTTTAGAGGGGTTTTTGTTAATTTGAGCATGATTACGCACTGTAATATCGTGTGAAATCCACTTAGAAATAATAATCCATATACAAAGCCACTCAAACCAAATCGTGGGACGATGACCAGAGTGAAGAGTAGTTGCGTCCCCCCTGCGAAGAGGGAGAGCGAGGCGCAAATGCTCTGCCGACCGATTCCGTTTAAGAGGGCGAAGAGGGTGGATTGATAGCTTGAAAATGCTGAGGCAAGTGCCAGTGGGAGGAGATAGGAGCCCACCTGCTCATTTTGAAAGAGCATGACACCAAGGTCTCCCCCTATCACGGCGAGGAGTGCCATTGCCGGCAGCATACTTGCCGAGACTGCGAGTAGGGCTTTGTTCGTGCGCCTGCGAATCTCGTCCCATCTGCCGAGCGCATAGGAGCGTGCTTGGCGTGGGATGAGGACCAGATTGAGGGCTGTGAGGAGGACGGTTGGGAGTCCGAGCATGGGGAGTGTCATACCACAGAGCACGCCGAAGCTTGCCATCGCTACTTCTCGAGCCATTCCTCCCTCTACCAGCAATCGTGGGATGAGGGCTGCATTTGCTGCCCCCATCAATGTTCCGAGAAGGGCTGCTGCCCCCACTGGGAGAGCGATTTTTCCGATTTTTGCGAGCACCTCTCGAGAGGGCTTTTGCTTTGGGGTTGCATCCCTCCATGTGGCACGCTCTCGGCGATAGAGCGCCACCAATGAGGTTGCCGAAAAGACCTCGCAAACCACCATCCCTACCACTATAATCCCCACTTGTTGCTCGGGGGATTTTGGTGCGAGGAAGGTTAGAAGTCCTAGCACTGCTGCAGTACGGACAAATTGTTCTAAAAATTCCGTGAGAGATGGCTCTTTGACCAGTCCTGCGCCGTAAAAGTAGTGCTTATGTATATTTTCAATCCCTGTGAGTGCCACGCAAGGGAGGAGGAAGATGAGCCCTAGTTGGGTGCGTGCATCTCCCAAAAGATTGACCGATATGGCATCCGAGAAGAGGAGTACCACCACGGTCACCGGTAGGAGGCATAGTCCAAAGAGGAGGAGAGAGAACCAGATGGTTGCCTCGACCTCTCGATGGGATTTTTTCGCCAGAAAAAGTGCCGTGAGGTGCGCCGTTGCTGCGGTCACGCCCACTGCAGTGAGTGCCACTAGCACGGAATAGACCGGCATGAGCAACTGATAGAGTCCCATGATTTCTGCTCCCACCCGTCGAGAGAGTGCCACTCGATAAAAAAACGCCACCGATTGCGAGAGTAAGCCCATGACGGTCAGGAAAAAGGCGCTTTTCCCTGCCGATTGCTTCAAATTATCCACGTCATCACCTCGTGTTACTCTATGTATTTCCTTGGAAATTATGACAGGATAATATTTGCATGTAATTTGCTATATCTTGCGTAATTTCGTTCAAAGTTGTGCTATCTTACCTAAACTTTTCTAGCTTATTGAGTTTGTCAGAAAAACGTAGTATAATGAGTAAGGTATTCCTAATTGTGGGGTAACCAGAAATTTAATGAGGTGAAATTATGGCTCTAGTAGAAGTATCGGTTCAGGACAATATTGCTGTTGTTACCATGAACCACCCAGACGCACTCAACGCCCTAAATTCTGAGGTTTTAAGTGAACTCGAAGCTCACTTCGCTCGCCTTGCTATCCAAGAAGATGTTCACGTCGTTGTGATCACCGGAGCAGGCCGTGCTTTCGTGGCTGGTGCTGATATCAGCGAGATGGCGAACTACTCCCCTATGCAAGCGAAGTTCTTTAGCCGTCAAGGGAACTCTACCTTTATGTACATCGAAAACTTTGAGAAACCTGTTATCGCTGCGGTCAACGGATTTGCTCTTGGTGGTGGTTGTGAACTCGCAATGTCTTGCGATTTCCGTATTGCTAGCGTCAAAGCGAAGTTTGGTCTTCCTGAGGTTGGACTTGGTATTATTCCTGGTTTTGGTGGGACGCAACGTCTTGGCCGTCTTATCGGACTGGGCAAAGCCATCGAACTTACCCTGACAAACGAGATTATCACTGCTGAAAAAGCCCTTGAGGTCGGACTTGTTAACTATGTTGTTTCACCTGACGAGTTGATGCCTAAGGTGATGGAGATCGCTGCTACCATCGCATCGAAACCACAAGTTGCTGTCCGTCAAGCGAAGGCTGCCATTCGTACCGGTGCTGACACCGAAATGCACTCTGCTGTTGCTGTTGAATCTGAGGCATTTAGCCACTGTTTTGCTACCGAAGATCAAAAGGATGCTATGGCTGCCTTCTTGAAGAAAGAAAAAATCGAAAAGTTTAAGAATAAATAACCTGATTTACCTGTATTTTTGTGCAAATTAGACAAAAATACAGGTAAAATTGCGCTATCTTTTGACTTGCGCAAGGGTGGAAAAAGGACTATAATGTTTCTGTGACCTTTTTCGTGTCGCCCACATCAATTTTGTCGCAAATACCTTTATTATATTTACCATTTTGGAAGGAGCAATTAACGATGAAAAAAATTATGATTCTAGGCGCTGGTACCATGGCACTCGGACTTGCTGAGGTCTACTTCAAAAAAGGATTTGAGGTAACCGTCCATGTTCAAACAGAGGACCGTATCAAAAAAGCAACCGACCGTTTGACTGCAGCTCAAGCTGTTGACGTCAAAAAAGCTGTCAAACGTGCTCAAAAGAAAGATCCTAATGCAGATGTTGCTGCGATCGAGAAAAAGTCTAACGATGCTTTTGACGCATTCCTCAAAGGTTTGAAATTCACTTTTGATCTTAACGATGCAAAAGGTCAAGATCTTATCATCGAGGCCATTGTTGAGCGCATGGATACCAAAAAAGAATACTTTAGTAAACTTGAGGACATCTGTGGCCCTGAAACCATCTTTGCTACCAATACTTCTTCCCTCTCGATCACCGAGATTGCTACTGCTACCAAACGTGCCGATAAATTCATCGGTTTCCACTTCTTCAATCCTGTGCCTGTGATGAAGCTTGTTGAGCTTGTCCGTGGTATGGGCACCTCTGATGAGACCTTTAAGGCTATCTCTGATATGTGTACCGAAATCGACAAACAAGCTGTTGCTGTCAACGAAACCCCTGGTTTCGTGGTCAACCGTTTGCTCATTCCTATCATCAATGATGCTGCTAACCTTCTCGAAGCTGGCGTTTCTGATGCTGCTGGTATTGATACCTGCATGAAACTCGGTGCAAACCACCCAATGGGTCCTTTGGCTCTTGGTGATTTCATCGGATTGGACGTCTGCCTTGCTATCATGGAAACCCTTTGGAGCGAGACCGGCGATGCTCGTTATCGTCCTTCCCTTCTACTTAAGAAAATGGTCCGTGGTAACCTACTTGGTATGAAAACCAAAGAAGGTTTCTACAACTACAATCGTTAATCTATCACTTTACTGTCCCTGCCACAGTCCCCCTTTTTAAGGGGGGCTGTGCAATCTAATGAGTTTCATCCCCTCTCTGTGAGGTGAGATGTTGCCCTAATAAATAATCTGGAGGAATTAAAATGGATTTCAAGTTATCCAAAGAGCATGAAATGCTCCGCAAAATGTACCGTGATTTCGCTGAGAACGAAGTCAGACCTCTAGCAGAAGAGCTAGACGAAGAAGAGCGCTTCCCTACCGAAACTGTCCCCAAAATGGCTGCACTCGGATTCTTCGGCATCTACTTCCCTAAAAAATATGGTGGACAAGGCGGCGACGTCCTTGCTTACTCGATGTGTGTGGAAGAACTCTCTAAAGTTTGTGGTACAACAGGTGTTGTTGTTTCTGCTCACACCTCTCTTTGCTGCGCTCCTATCTATGAGCACGGTACCGAAGAGCAAAAAATGAAATATCTACCTGACCTTCTGTCTGGTAAAAAAATGGGCGCATTCGGTTTGACCGAGCCTGGTGCTGGTACCGATGCTTCTGGTCAACAAACCACTGCTGTTGACATGGGTGATCACTGGCTTCTAAACGGTACAAAATGTTTCATCACAAACGGTACTGTTTCTGACGTTAACGTGGTCTTTGCTATGACCGATAAATCCAAAGGAAACAAAGGAATTTCTGCTTTCATCGTGGAATCCTCTACTCCTGGCTATTCTGTCGGTAAAAAAGAGAAGAAAATGGGTATCCGTGGTTCTTCCACTTGTGACCTCATTTTCGAAGATTGCAAAATCCCCAAAGAGAACCTACTTGGTAAACTCAACGGTGGTTTCAAAATCGCTATGATGACCCTCGATGGTGGTCGTATCGGTATTGCTTCTCAAGCCCTTGGTCTTGGTGAAGGCGCTATCAACGAAGCTGTCAAATACACTCAAGAGCGTGTTCAATTTGGCAAACGTCTCTCTCAATTCCAAAACACTCAATTCCAAATTGCTGATATGCATGCCCGTATGCAAGCTGCTCAATACCTTGTGTATGCTGCTGCTTGCAAAAAAGAGGCTCACGAGCCTTACTCCATGGATGCTGCAATGGCAAAATTGTTCGCTGCTGAAGCTGCTAGTGACGTGACCCGTCGTGCTGTGCAACTCTTCGGTGGTTACGGCTACACCCGTGACTATCCTGTGGAGCGCATGATGCGTGATGCGAAAATCACCGAGATTTACGAAGGTACTTCTGAAGTACAACGTATGGTCATCGCCAACAACTTGGGCGTGAAATAAGATAGGAGGCAAAAATTAAATGAAAATTATTGTTTGTGTAAAACAGGTTCCTGATACCTCTGGACGTGTGGCGGTCAACGAAGACGGCACACTTAACCGTGCCTCTATGGCAACCATCACCAACCACGATGACTTAAACGCTGTGGAAGCTGCCCTTGCTCTGAAAGATCAAACCGGCGCTGAAGTGGTTGTTGTTTCGATGGGTCCTCCTCCTGCAGAAGGAATGCTTCGTGAGATTCTTGCTCGTGGCGCTGACCGTGCTGTGCTTGTCTCTTCCCCTAAATTTGGTGGTTCTGATAGTTATGCTACCTCTCAAATCCTTTCGGCTGCTATTAACAAAGTCGGCGTGGACAAAGAGACCATCATCATGTGTGGACGTCAAGCTATTGACGGTGATACTGCTCAAGTTGGACCTCAAATTGGTGAGAAATTGAATCTTCCTCAAGTGACTTATGTCGAGAAAATTACCGATAACAAAAACGGTACTTTGACCGTGCAACGTCAACTCGAAGATGGTTACATGACCGTCGATATTCCAATGCCTTGCGTGCTAACCGCTATCAAAGAGCTCAACAACCCACGTTACATGAGCGTTGGAGGCATTTTCGAATGCTACGAGAAACCTTACGAAGTCTTTACTTACGAAGATTTAGAAGCAGATCCACTTATCGAGCCTGATACCATCGGCCTCAAAGGCTCTCCTACCAACATCTTCAAATCCTTCACTCCTCCTCAAAAGGGCGCTGGCGTGATGCTAGAGGGTGACGACAAAGCAACTTGCGATGACTTGGCTTCTCGCCTAGCAAGCAAGCACTTGATTTAAGGAAAGGGGAACTACGAATATGTCTACTTTTAATAGTGCTGATTTAGCAGCTTTCACAGGCGGCGTTTGGGTTTTCTGTGAACAACGTCAAGGCGTTATGATGCCTACCTCTTACGAGCTCATTTCTGAAGGTCGTAAACTTGCAAACGAGCGTAAAGTGAAACTTTACGGTATCCTCCTCGGAGATAAAGTGGAAGGCCTTGCAAAAGAGCTCGGCGGATACGGCGCTGATGGCGTTTATGTCTGCGAGAGTCCTCTTCTGAAAGAGTTCACCACTGATGCTTACACCAAAGTCATCTGCGACGTGGCAATGGAAGCTAAACCTGAGGTTTTCCTCATTGGTGCATCTAACCTCGGTCGTGACCTCGGACCTCGTGTGGCTGCTCGCCTTCAAACCGGTCTGACCGCTGACTGTACCCACCTTGATATCGATATGACTACTTATGTCGACTATCTTGCTAGTTCTTCCACCATGGATCTATCCAAAGTCAAATTCGACATGGAAGATACTAACCTTAAGATGACCCGTCCTGCTTTCGGCGGTCACCTCATGGCTACCATTATCTGCCCTCGTTTCCGTCCTTGTATGGCTACTGTCCGTCCTGGCGTTATGAAGAAACAAGAGTTTGATAAGGCTGCTGCTGATAAATGTGAGATCATCAAACCTTCCTTCTCTTTGGAAGCTTCTGATGTCCTTACTAACGTCAAAGAAGTGGTCAAAGCGGCTAACAAACTTGTCGATTTGATCGGCGCTGAGGTTGTTGTTTCTGTGGGACGTGGTATTTCTAAAGATACTACTGCTGGTGTGAAACTTGCTCACGAGCTTGCTGAAGTGCTTGGCGGTGTGGTTGGTTGTAGCCGTGCTGTGGTCGACTCTGGTTGGATGCCTGTGGCTCACCAAGTTGGACAAACCGGTAAAACCGTCCATCCTCGTATCTATGTTGCTCTTGGTATTTCTGGTGCTATCCAACATAAAGCTGGTATGCAAGATGCAGAATGTATCATCGCTGTCAACAAAAATGATACTGCTCCTATCTTTGAAGTGGCAGATTACGGTATCACTGGCGATCTGTTCAAAGTGGTTCCTCAACTCATTGAGTCCATCAAAGCAGCTAAAGCTGGTAAATAAGAACCATAAGAGCTATCTCGATTTCGAGATAGCTCTTTTTATACCAATTGTATTATTTCAGAATATAATAACCCTCCCGAAACGGGAGGGTTATTGTTATCCTAATTTGACTTCCAAACCATATTCAGTTAAAGTGGATCCTTTGACAATGTCGGTGTCTGAGGTTCCCTCCACCTGAATGAACCCGTATTTATGGTACATATTTAGCGCTGGTGTATTGCTATTTACGGCGTAGAGTCTTAAATATTCTCCTCCTAGGGCGAGTGCTTCCTCTTTTGCGTGTTCTAGTAGAAGTTTTGCGCATCCCTGCCGTTTATATACTGGATTGACAACGAAGCGACTTAAGTAGACGGCGACTGCGTCGGGATTTTCCCAGGAAACTGGAGCTGCAGCTGTGTAGCCGATGCTTAATGAAAATGCGCCGTATAGTTCCTGTTTTTCGTTATAACAGAGATATAATCCACCTTTTTCGATATCTTGGGCTAGATAATCGTTAGGATATTGGTGGTTCCAAATGGTGATACCATTTCGGTGCATCTCTTTGACGACGTCACGGTAGAGAGATTGCACCTCTGGGAGATCTTCCATGTTTGCTTTTCTCATAATGCTCCTCTCTGTCCTAAATCGGTGGTAAACCACACGGGAAATAACCATATAAACTGATAAATCAGCATATTTTCCACCGAAAGCGCTGTATACGCCTGTTCACCAATCAAATAACCAAATAAAATAAACGAAAATACCATCGATATGAGGGAAATGGTGATGGCTAGGTGCGTGAATTTCCGTAGTCGTTTTGCTGCAATGATGCACTCGGCGAAGGGGGCTAGTCCCTCACGGCATACGACGGCTGTGAGGTCGGTGCCTCGGTTATCCTCTTCTTCCGAGAGTTCTCTGCGTCGTTTGATTGAGGGGAAATCCATGCGATCGCTGCGAAGGCGAAATTTGTTTTTGAGGACTTCTGGGGTGAGAGGAAAATCTCGTGTTGCTAGGACTGGTGAGATTTTTTCCATGATTAGGGTATTGATACTATCAAATATGACGTCGTTTAGGCGATAATCCATGGTAAATGTTCCTGCTAATCTACCGTTGATAGCGATAAAGAGGAGTTGATCCATGTAATGTCCTGCCGGTACGATGATTTTCATGAGTTCTAAGAACGAGGCATTTCCCACGTAAACGACGTCATTTCCGAGCCTGCCGGTCAATCCTCCGGATTCGTGATGGAGAAATTCTTCCACTCGGAAAAAAGTTGCGTGCTTTTGTATCATCAGTTCTTCGAAGGCTCGCATAGTACCGATTCCGGCTTCTCGGAGCATGGAGGCTGTGTACGCAATGACTCGACGCTCGTGAAATTCGGGGACGATGGAGGTGTGTGCGATGGTGACGCTTCCTTGAGGGAAGAGGTCGCTATCTGTGACGATGACCTGATTTTTATTTCGAAAGGGGGTTGTGGGCCATCCGGCGAGAGCACTGTGCGTTTTTGCAAGTTTTCGTGAGATTTTGTGCGCTATACGACTATATGCAAAGAGACCTCCGAAGGGGACAAGGCCACATAGAAGGGCCGAAGCTCCCCAAATAAAATCTCCGACATTATCCGACACTATCCCTAAAAAAAGAAGGGTTCCCACTAGGAAAATAGGTGCTACATAGCTGAAGAAACGTTGTGCGCCGTCGTCTTGTTGCATTTGACTGCCAAAGCCTTTCGTGGGGCCTGATTGCTTGGTGTAGGCATCTTTACCGTTCCATTTAAAGGGCTCTGATCGTACTAAATATGGCTCTTCTGCTACTGCTGCAATACGGCATGCCTGACGGTGCGCCCATTTTTTTTGCTCGGCAGAGTAGAGCAGAAATCCCAAAGTGAAGAGAACCACTGCGCAATAGGGCATCCGTTCGGACTGTGATTGCATGATATAGGCGCAATCTGCGATGGTTGTTGCAACTAATAGGACACATAAGCTATCTAATCCGAACTTTTTATCACAACACCTCATGACTGCTTCTGCGAGCTGATCGATTGATAATATTACCCCTAGTATATATACGATAAATATAACAACTAGTCTAATCCTTTGATCAAGCAGGAGAGGGAACCCCTCTCCGAGTGATAGGGTTGTAATTGCTGTTGTGATAAATGCGAGCAGGAATACCAGTCGTTTTCGTACGATTAGCATCTTTAGTCCCTTGAGATATTCGCTCGCGAGAGCTCGGGGGGAGATATCTGGGGGGGCTTTTTTCCTGTTTTCACGAGCTGGAGCGTAACGACGTCCCCCCTCTTCTTCATCGGTTCCTGGGACGAGCCGTTCAAGTCGATCGATTTCGTCGTAGTCGGTTGTTTCGTCCTCTACAAACATTTGGTTTGCGTACTGATCGGCTTTTTGCCCTAGTTCTTTTGCGTATTCATCGGCTCGATGTCCTAGTTCTCGACCCATACCCTTAATTTTTTCAGGCAGTTTCTTGCCATTGTGAGGGGTGGCGCCGTCCATAGAAATGACCGGTGGCATGGATTTTGTGGCGTGGATGGGTACGGTATCCTCGCTCACCTTTGGGAAGGAAGCTGTGAGTAGGATGCCACGTTTTTCTTCCACTTCCTCCTCGGGTTCTTGTGGTTCTTCGCCCGGAGGAAATAGAATGAGTTTTTTAGTGTCATGGTCCTCTGGCTTTTTACTCACGTTACTGACTCCTTTGTCGTACTACTTCATAGAGCAACACTGCTGCTGCAGCCGATGCGTTGAGAGAGTTGATTTTCCCCTGCATAGGGATGGAGACCACGACGTCGCAACTCTCCTCGACGAGGCGAGCCATGCCCTCGCCTTCGCTGCCGATCACGATGGCTGTTGCACCCTTGAGGTCGGCTTGATAGAGTGGGGTTTTGCCCTCGGCAGCAGCGCCGTAAATCCAGACTCCACGGTCTTGAAGTTCTTTGATGGTTGATGTGATATTTGTCACTCGAGCCACTGGAACGTGCGCCACTGCTCCTGCTGAGACCTTCGCTACGATGGCTGTTAAGGATGCCGAGCGTCGTTTTCCGATGATGACACCGTGCGCTCCAGCAGCATCTGCAGTTCGGATGACGGCGCCTAGGTTTTGTGGGTCGGTGATCTGGTCGCAAATTAGGATGAGGGGGGGGCGACCACTTTGCTCTGCCTTTTCGAAAATATCGTCAATCGTGGCATACTCACGGACTGCAGCGAGGGCGATGACCCCTTGGTGCGAGTGGGTTTTGCTCATTTTATCTAATTTTTTTCGATCGGCATCCACCACAACGATTCCCATTGCTCTTGCAGTGGAGGCAATGTGCCCCAATGCTTTGTCGTGGGAGTCCTTTGTGATGAAAATTTTATCAATTCCGACTTCGGCTCGCAGTGCCTCGGTGACTGCGTTGCGCCCCTCTATCACACCGTCATTTTCGGTTTCGATGGGTGCTGAGCGTCGTAGGGGTGGTTTTTCGTACATTGTTGTTTCCTCCAAATTGTGTCTTATCCTTTATTCTAACATATTTTTTGTCGGGAGAAAAGGGTTAAATGATATTTCCAAAAATATTTTTGTTTTTCTCCACTCTTTTCTTGCTTTTTCTCTTCCTTTTGTGGTATGATAGAGAGTGACAACCTAAACACTGATATTGAAAGGTAGGAGGAACGCTCCTTGAACTCTGAACACGATAACAAAAAAAATTCCTCGGGTGGAGATGGCAAAAAAAATGCAATGGGACTGATTACCCTCATTTTATGGGGGCTTATGTTTACTTTGCTCATCCGTAGCTGTGTTTCTTCACAGCAAAACATTGGTACTGTTGAGATTGACTACTCTATGTTCTACCAAATGGTACAAGAAGGTAAGGTGGAACACATCCTCTTGCAAAATAGCAAGTACACCATTACCCTAAAAGAAGGGGCTGAGCCTCCTGAATTGCCTGTGGTGGATGAGTCTTCGTCGCTGAGCAGTCTTTTTCCTGTGACCCCTGTGGAGGGTACCCCCACCTATGTGACTGCTCCCCTTCCTCTCTATGACGAGCAACTGCTTCCACTCTTGCGTGAGCAAGGAGTGAGCTATACCGATGAAATTATTGATAGCTCGGCTTATCTACTCTCGTTCCTCTTTACCACATTTGCTCCCTTCTTCCTTATCATGCTTGTGATGTACTTTGTTTTCCGTACCATGGCATCTAAGGGTGGTTTTGGTGGAATGGGCGGGGTTGGTAAGGCGAATGCTAAGGTCTACGTCGAAAAGGCGACCGGTGTTACCTTTAAAGATGTTGCAGGGCAGGACGAGGCCAAGGAATCCCTTCAAGAGGTCATCGACATTCTTCATAATCCTTCTAAATACACCGAAATCGGTGCTAAGCTTCCTCGGGGTGCCCTGCTTGTGGGCCCTCCCGGTACTGGTAAAACCCTTCTTGCCAAAGCTGTTGCCGGAGAAGCCGGGGTTCCCTTCTTCTCTATTTCAGGTTCTGACTTTGTTGAGATGTTTGTTGGTGTGGGTGCGTCTCGTGTGCGTGACCTTTTCAAAGAGGCCGGCAAGCTTGCCCCTTGTATCGTCTTTATTGATGAGATCGACACCATCGGAAAATCCCGTGATAACCGTATGGGTGGCAACGACGAGAGAGAGCAAACCTTGAACCAACTACTCGCCGAGCTTGATGGTTTTGACCCCGGGAAAGGACTTATCGTCCTTGGTGCTACCAACCGTCCTGAGGTTCTTGATAAAGCCCTCCTACGTCCTGGTCGGTTTGACCGACGTATCACCATTGATCGTCCTAACCTTGCCGGTCGTCTCACCACTTTAGAGGTACACACTAAGAACATTCGTCTCTCTGAAGATGTGGATTTGAAGAAAATCGCCCTAGCCACAGCCGGTACTGTGGGTGCTGATCTGGCAAACCTTGTCAATGAAGCTGCCCTTCGTGCTGTGCGACACGACAGAAAAGCCGTGAATCAACAAGATCTTCTTGCGAGCTTTGACTTTGTGATTGCCGGAAGCGAGAAGAAAAATTCAGTCATGACCGAATTTGAGAAAAAACTTGTTGCCTACCACGAGGTGGGTCACGCAATGGTTGCTTACAAGCAGAAAAACAGTGAACCAGTTCAAAAAATCACCATCGTTCCCCATACCGAAGGCTCCCTTGGTTATACCCTATTGATGCCGGAAGAGGATAAAACCAGTCTGCGCACGAAGGAAGAACTTCTTGCGAAGATTGCTGTCTCGATGGGGGGACGTGCTGCTGAGGAACTTGTTCTGGATGTTCAGTCTAACGGTGCTGCCCAAGATATTCAAGATGCGACCGGTACGGCACGAAACATGGTTGCGCTCTACGGTATGAGCGAAGAATTTGGTATGATGGCACTTGCATCTGTACGAAATCAGTATTTAGATGGTGGCTATGGTATCGATTGTGCTGATACGACCTCTGCGCAAATTGATCGAGCTGTAATGGCGATTTTGAAGGTTAGTTTCCAAGCTGCTAAAGATATTCTTGCCGAAAACCGTGAGGATATGGACAATGTTGTTGCCTATCTCCTTGAAAAAGAGACCATTACAGGTGGTGAGATGCTTGCCATTCTGGAAGGACGTGATCCTACTCTGGTCGAAGGGGCATACGCCTCCTCTGCTGGTACTTCCCTTCTCAAAGAGGAAGGGGAAGAGGCTACGGGCGAGAAAGTGACCGAGATTTCGGTGGTTCCCGATGTGGTGTATCATCCTATCGAGGAAGAGGCTTCCACCGAGGAGAAACCTCCTGAAGAGAGTTCTAACCTAGAACTTAAAGATGACGATACAACCAAAGAAGATTAAAAGAAGCACACAGTCCGTTTACTTGGACTGTGTGCTTTATTATGTACCATTCAGAGTTTTCACCGTGCTTTGTGCAAATAGAATCCCTGCTGCTATCGCTTCTTCGAGGGTATTTCCATGTCCTCCCACCTCGATCAAGAGGGAATTTGTGCTTAAATGCTGATTGAATCGACTGGTGCGTACCACGATGGGTCGGGCGAAATCTCCGTATTCTACCAGTCCTTCTTGAATTTGCACCCCGACGGCGAGGTTTTCTTTCCAACTCTCGTGGGTATATCCTCCTCCGTTGCTTCCTACTACCACCATCACTTGTGCTACCTCTTGATCTTCGGAAATGAGACGATAGGGCTCTGCGTTTGCTGTTTCGATGGCATCACGGTGGACATCTAGCACCAACTGAATATTTGGATTTTCCTTTAGAATTTGGCTGACACTTGCCATGGAGTTACTGTAACTTTGGTTATAATTTGGGTAATCGTGCATTGTGGTATCGTGGATTACTGTGAATCCCCCTGCCTCGAAGACCTCTGCCATCGCTCTGCCTACTTGAGTGATATTGTGCTCCATATCTGTGGTTCGGTAGGGGTCGCTCTCGACGTAGGTCGCTCCCTCAACTTGGCTGTAACTCTCGGTTGCGTGAGTGTGGTAGATGAGTATTTGCGCCCCCTCCTCTACCTCGATGGTCTGGTTCGCGAAGGCGGCTATTTCCTCGACTGAGATATCAACCCCACCGTTATTCGCTATAAAAATCCCTTCATAATGAAGATATCCCCCATTTACACTGCCACTTCCTGTGAAATCATGCCAGTTTTCTTCTGGGACTGGAAGTTCTTCTGGGGGCTCTACCACTTCGGGACGTGTTGGGAGGAGCTCGATTTCTTGCTCCTCTTCTTCCTCCCCTTCTATGGCTTGTCCCTGAAGTACCCCCCATCGCTCTACGGCAAAGGTTGCCCAAATGGAGAGGTCGCTCTCCTCCTTCACGCCAAGGGAGTATCCCATTATTTTGAGATAAAATGTTTGGTTTGCTCCTAACTGCTCGATTATCATGGTAGGGGTATTTGCTGTGAGTGCCACAAACCATAGGCTGATGAGCAATAATCCGAATCCTACCCCTCGGCGAATGATATAAATGTAATATTTTCTTCTCATCTCTGTCCCCTTTGTGTCCTGTGTTAGTCTATCTTATGTACGTGGGTTGGTGAGTATGTCTTTTTTATTGAATGATCCTTCTAAAATATTTTTGGATTTTCAGCTTATTTTCATTGTCTTATGGTATTCTTTGTGATATACTTATCATTGGTTACTCTCGCAACTTTATCTGAAAGGACATATTTAAATGTTTAACTCGAAATTGCTTGCCTCTTTGTTGGCTTGCACACTCTTACTCTCTAGCTGTAGTACCCCTGCAACTTCCGATGAGCCCATCTCGCAAGTGGATGAAAATGGTGTTCTCACCTATAACCTTGATCGTATTACCGATCCTGTTGAAACCCTCTCTGGTTTGGCTTCGGATACTGTGGTTGCAACGGCTGGCGAGGTTGAAATCACCGTTGGTGAGCTCCTCTTTTTCGCTTCGAGCGAACTTACGAACTATCTTAGCTCCCTTTATTCCTATGGATTGACCGAACTTCCTTGGGACGCTGCTGATGAGGAGTATACCTTTGCTGAATCCTTCCTTCAAGCTGCTCTTGAGACCACTGTACTCCACAAAATTCTACCTGGAATTGCTACAGATCTTGAAATTGAGTTAACTCAAGAGGATTTGGACGCTATTAGCAATTTATCTGTTGAAGTTTTAGCCTCGGTGGATGGCAATGAGACCTTCTATCAATATTTGATGTGGCAGTCCATGCTTTCCGATGAATTATTTGCAGATAATATGAAGGCAAGCTCGCTCTACACTCATATTTCTAACTTCTATTTCACTGAAGGTGGTGAGTTCTACCCCTCGGATGATGAGATTTTGACTCTATTAGAAGAGGAAAGTTATTTCAACACCAAGCATGTTCTCCTCGCAACTGTTGATATGTCTGCCCCTATTTATGATGATGACGGCGTTTTTACTGGAGAATTTGAACCACTTTCTGATGAAGTGATTGCTGATGCGAAATCCACTGCTCTTGATATCATCGATCAACTAAATGCCGAGACCGAAGATCGTGATGAGCTTATGTCGGAACTGATGGTGCTTCATACTGATGATCTCGATATGACCGGTGCTCCCAATGGCATTGATGGCTATCAAGTTGGACTTGGTGAAATGCTTGAAGAATATGAAGCTGCCTCCCTTGAACTTGAGGTTGGTGAAATTTCTGATATTGTTGAGACTGCGTACGGCTATCATGTGATTTACCGTCTTCCACTTGTTGCTGATGCTTCTACTCGTAGTGGTCTACTCAATGAACGTGCTTACGAGCTTCAAAACTCGTGGCTTGAAGATGCCGGCGTTGAGACAAACGAAGTCTTTGATTCGATTGATCTTCAAACCTTTTATGAGAACTTGACTGCTCTCCGTACTCAAATTAACATTATCTTGGATGAAGCACTATCCGAACCTGCTATCGAAGACGAGACCGACACATCCGTCGAGTCTGATTCTGTGGAAGATGATGCCGAGGATAGCGAGGAAGAAGCCCTCGGATAATTTCGTAATATTCTATATTATATAACTATTTGTATATACCAAGCCAATCCTGACCCACAAAAAGGCTATTTCCCTTACCTTGAAGGGAAATAGCCTTTAAAATAACTATTAGTAATATATATCGATTAAAATACTTTTGGTGGCATGTCAATTTGCGCCCGAAGTTGATTCGACATTAATTGCAGTTCTCCTAGTGTGTTGACTGTGATTTCACTCGCAAGCAAAATCCGTTTGACCTCGTCTGGCATTCCATCCCAGTAATCGAGGAGGGCGCTATCATTTCCTATTACGTCGTAGACTGTACGGCTATATTCTTTCATTGTATTCTCCTTTTTTGATTATAGCCATATTTTGTGCAAATTTTGCGATAATATTCTTCATTTTGAGGTGAAATATGCTTTATATCGTTCCTACTCCCATCGGAAACCTTGGGGATATTACCCCGCGTATTGCCTCCTGTTTAGAGGAGGTAGATTTCATTGCTGCTGAGGATACACGTGTCACCCTTAAGCTACTCAACCACCTCGGTATCAAAAAACAAATGCTTCCTTATCATCGCCACAACACTCAAGCCGGTGGCGAGGCCATTGTTGAGCGTCTGCTTCGTGGCGACTCTTGCGCCCTTGTCTCGGATGCCGGTACTCCTGCCATTTCTGATCCCGGCGAGGAGCTTGTCGCCCTGTGTATTTCCAAGAAAATACCGGTGGTACCTCTTGCCGGTCCGTGTGCTCTGATTACAGCGCTCTGTGCTTCTGGAATTGCGACAGGTCGGTTTTGTTTTGAAGGTTTCCTCGCTATGAACAAGAAAAATCGAAAAAATCATCTACTACAGCTCAAAGAAGAGTATCGAACCATGATTTTTTATGAAGCTCCCCATAAGTTGAACTCAACCCTTGTCGATTTACGTGATACCTTTGGTGGGGATCGAGAGATTGCTATCTGTCGAGAACTTACCAAACTACACGAAGAAATTCTTCATATGACCTTAGATGAGGGGATCTCGCATTTTCAGGAGAATACTCCTCGAGGTGAGTTTGTCCTTGTGCTTGCCGGTGGTCCTATCTTAGAGGTGGAGACTCCTACCTTAGAAGATGGCGTCGAACAGGTGCATGCTCTGGTTTCCCAGGGAATTTCGATGCGTGATGCTTGCAAAGAAGTGGCAGGTTCCCTCTCGCTCTCTCGTAATTCTCTCTATCGTTTGGCGGTGGAACAGTCAGCCGAAAATTAAAAAGCGAACTAGTAATTCCAGTTTTTAATAAACGGCTTCACTTTTCTGGCTCTATAGAAATGAAAAGACCCTCCAAAATTGGAGGGTCTTTGTTTTATTCTCTTAAAATAGGGAGAGGGTGACTGTGAGTGCCATAAAGAGGAATGCCAGCCATTTTGTAAGTTTAGCAAGTTTGGCATCGAGGGTTTTTGCACGGTTTTTTGACAAGAATGTGTCCCCTGCTCCACCACCAATGGCACCAGAGAGCCCAGCGCTCTTACCAGTTTGCAAAATAACAACAATGATAAGGCTTAGCGAGCACAGCGCTTGCACCACAGTGAGCGCTAATCTTAAAGAATCGTCCATTTTTGTGCTCCTTTCCAGAAAGTTTGACTTTAACGTGTTCTATCATTATAGCACAGTCCATTTCGATTTGCAAGAGGAAATCTTATTTTTCTGAAAGTTTTTTTCCAAAGGGCACCATGACGAGTGGTAGTCCCAGTGCGAAAACCGATTGCACTCCTAAAATAGAGGGGCTGATTTTGGGATCCACCGAAAGTGCGATCACTGCTCCTACCAACACCAATAGTGGGAGGTTCTTCTTTGGTTCTTCGAAAAAACAGGATAGACAGCGCACAGACCCACGTAGTAGCACCCCGAGGAGGAGGAAATCTGCCAGACTCCAGATGGCAGCCACGACACTCTCTACCCTTTGGAAGGCGCCTTGGATTCCGATCCCTTTTGCGAGTTGGAAGAAGGGCTGTTCGAGCTCGCTTGCCAGAGTGACTCCGAAATTACCGATTGTTATAAATAAAATGATGGCCAACGAGATGCAGATGAGGGTGCACCAGACCACCCAGATGGACTTTCTACCTGTGAATTGAAATCGACGGGTGCTTTCCCCCCACTCGACCTCTCCGAGGAAAAATCCTGCATAGCATCCATAGGAGAGTACTCCGAGGAGGGATAGCGTGCCACTCCACACCCCTTCGAACGAGTTTGTCCATAGGGGGAGCGCTCGAGTGATCGAGATTTCTTGCACCGATAGTGCCATTACGACAAAGAGCACCACTACTAAGGCACTAAAGTAGAGAGTTGAGGTGCGTGCGAAGCTTCCTAACGTTCCGAATGTCATCCAGAGCAAAAAGAGAGCGATGATCGGAACGAACAACCAGACCGATCCGTTTCGGTAGCCCGTTGCCATGAGCCGTTCGGCGCAGAGTCGTAAACGCAGTCCGAAGAGAAAGATCCCCCAAAGTGCGTAGATCACTAGGATCAATTTCCAGTGAAATCCAATCTTTTTTGAGGTGCTTTTGCTTAATCCTCCTTGATTTTCTCCTACTTTCCACAGTATTTTACCGTAAAGGATCAAGATTGGAAGTGCGACGAGTGGGACTAGAAAGCTCGCTCTCCCTGCTATAGGAAGGGTGACAGTTGCGAGAAATTCTGCGAGTGGTGCTAAGAGGCTCCCCCAGAAAAGTACCACAAATTGTTGTGGTGATATTTTATTTCGATCCATAGATCCCCTCTTTTCCTCTGAAATATTCATTTATGATCTAACCTCTAAATTGATACAACCCTCTACCTTGATCTCAACGTCAGCAAAGTCGGTTTTCCAGTTTTGCTCTAAATCCTTGAGGTGCATGGGGGATTTTAGCGAAATCTTGCCCCCTATATCTACTGCATCACAATGGTAACTTTGTAGGATATCTATTGTGTTTTTTGCTCTGCTTTCTACTTTAATCTCTAATAGTTTCGCAAATTCTTTTAGATCTGCTTCTTCGATTGCCTGTGTTGTTTCGGCTATATTAGCGTTTATATCGAGGGAGCAGGTGATGCTATCTAGCTCTCCATTTCGATAGTGGGGAATCCATGTTGTTGTCACTTGGGTGAGTTCGGCGATCACATCCCCTTCAATGGGTAGCTTGTACAGTTGTCCCCCACAATGACCTTCGAGTAGTTCTAGTCCATCGGCGAGGGTTGCTTTTAGTTCGACAACCACCTCCCCTTCATCGATAATTGTATATCCAATTTCTACGATTTCATCATTTTTTAGTGCTAAAATCGGAATATAACTTGCTTTTTGATCTTTGATATCTGCTAGGAGGTCCCCCACTGTCTTGGTGATCCCTGCCTGATTTAAGTGACTTTCTTCGAGAAGGGTGGAGAGTCTTTTCTCGGTGGATTCTGCCATCAGTTTTCCACCTGTTCCTTCTGCCATCCAGATGGCTGTTCCTAAGCTGAAATCTTGATTTTTCGCAAAAAAGTCGAGGATGTGTGTGAGTTTCACCACTCCCTGTCCCACCAATAGTTGGTCGATATATCCGTAAAAAACATAGGAATGTGCTTTTTTTTCGATTTCTTGAAGTGTTTGAGACAGGCTGTTGCCCTCGCCTTGTAAGATTGAGGGGGATAGTTCTGTCGAGGTGCGACCTTGTTCCCCTGTGGAGAGTGTAATCTCCCACTGCTCACCCATGCCTGAATCCACTGCGATTGTTCGCACGAGTGCCATATTTCCCATTTCTCGTGCCACTGGCATGAGTGAACAACTCGATAGGAAGAAAAGTGCACTTAATATCAAAATACAACATATTGTGTGTCCGATTTTTCGATTTTGCTCGTCCATAAATTAAATCTCCTATTTTTGGTTGCGTCGATTGGGCAATCCCACCACACTTCCACGCCATTTCATCTTTGGGAGGGGGTATCGCATGAGATCTGGTTTTCCTCGTGATTGTCCTGCTCCTACTGTGAAGGGGGCGAGGTAGGGTGTGCCGAAGCTTTCGAGCCTTGAGAGGTGGGTGACGAGGAGGGCTACCCCGAATACCACTCCGAAGAGACCTCCAACGCTTGCCAAAACAGCGAGGAGAAATCTCCATAGACGGAGAGCTGCTGCAAAATCCTGACTGGGCATGACATAGCCGGCGATACCTGCCACTGCCACTGCTATGAGTACAGCCGGTGAGACAATGTGTGCCTCCACTGCTGCATTTCCCACCACCAACCCTCCTAAGATGGAAACCGTCGATCCAATTGCTGACGGGAGTCGAAGTCCTGCCTCTTGAAGGACTTCGAAGGCAAGGAGTAGAATCAATACCTCAAATATGGTGGAGAATGGAACCTGTTGCTTGGCTGCCACGATGGAGAGGGCAAGTTCCACGGGAATTGCTTCGGGATGGAATGTGACCAGTGCGATATAGAGGGCTGGGACTAGCAGAGTGACCATCATGCAAAGATAGCGCAGACACATCAGCCCACTTGCAGTCATCCAACCAAAGGATTTGTCCTGACCTGTTCGGAAGAATTGCTCTAAGGTTCCTGGGAGGAGGTATCCCAAGGGTATTCCTTCTGCAAGAAGTCCTACCCTTCCCTCCATCAGCCCTCCACAAAATCGGTCGGGTCGTTGGGTATAGGGCATCAATGGGAATGCTGTGTCTAGTGTATCTACCAGATATTCCTCTAGGCTACCTGTGGTCTCCACTCCGTCGATATCGATTTCTTGAAGTCGAGTCCAGACAAGTTCTACGCTCTCGGTGGGAGCGATACCGTCAATCCACACGATATCAACAGGTGTTAGGGTCTGTCGTCCCACCACGGTTTCCCTGATTTTGACGTGGGGGGCTCGCAATTTCCGACGCACCATGGCTGTATTTGTGAGCAGACTTTCGGAAAAGGACTCCCTCGATCCCTTGAGGGCTGGCTCGTTCGAGGGTTCTCCTACACTTCGTTTCTCTTCAGTGGCCGTAAAAAAGGAAAGCGCTTCCCCTTCTCCTTGAAGAATTACCGTCCATCCTGTGGCTAGATCCCCTGCCACCTCATCCATTGTTGTGCGCCTTCTGGTGTTGAGATTGTAGAGTGCGCCACTCACGAAATAATCGAAGAGGGTTTCCTGTGGACGATCTTTCAGTGTGGGATCTTCAGCCAGTGGTTTGAGGATATAATCGTTGGCTCGCTCCCCTCGCACCATGCCATTGATGAAGTAGATGTTGAGGGTTCGTTTGGGATCTCCTCTAATTTTTAGGGTGCGTGAGAGGAAATCTGCACAATCATTGAATACTAATTGTATATTTTCATCATTTAATTCCATATCAAATGTTGGTTTTGGACGAGGGTGTGGGCACTTTCCTGTAAAGTCCTCTGGCTGTTTGGGTTGAGACATAAAAAATTCCTCCCTTTTCTTCTAGTATGAAGGAAAAAGGAGGAATTTATACCATTTTGTAAATTATTTCTATCTTCGTTTTTCTTGGTAGCTACGCAGTAGGTTGAGCATCAACGGAATATAGGTGACCAAGAAAATGAGGGAGCACACTGGGATGAGGTATTGCTTCCAGTTGCGTGGGATCGCCATTCCAATGAGGGCTCCCAATGAAATGCAACACAATTTGAAGAGGGAGACGGTAACGACGGTCATAGTTTTTCCAAAATCGCTGATAAGTTGGTCTATTAGATTCATTTTCGTTCTCCTTTCGGTAATATCTGCTTAGTTATCTCTCGAAGCTTTTAGCGCACGCATTCTTGCGCTGTGGTCGAGTTCACGTTTGCGCAAACGAAGGGATTTTGGGGTGCACTCTAATAGTTCGTCATCTGCGAGGAACTCGAGGGATTGCTCGAGCGAGAGGTTTTTGGGTGTGACCAGTCGGAGCGATTCATCTGAGCCTGATGCACGCATATTGGTGAGCTGTTTGCGTTTACAAACGTTGACACTCATGTCGTCGCTCTTTGGGGAGACTCCGACGATCATGCCGGCATAGACTGGAGTGCCTGCTCCGATGAAGAGTGTTCCACGATCTTGGGCATTGAATAGGCCGAATGCCACTGCTTCCCCTGTTTCGTGGGCGATGAGGGAGCCACTCAAACGTCTGGAAATGTTGCCTTTCATAGGTTCGTAACCCTCGAAGATGGATGCCATGATCCCTTCTCCTTTGGTGTCGGTCAAAAATTCGGTGCGATAGCCGAAGAGTCCACGTGCTGGTACCAAAAATTCAACCTTCATACGGTTTCCTACGGCTGTCATCTCTTGCATATCCCCACGACGTTGGCCGATCTTTTCAATCACGGCACCTACGCACTCGGAAGGAACGTCCACCACGAGGCGTTCGATGGGTTCGCATTGGACTCCGTCCACCTCTTTGTAGAGAACACGAGGGGGGGAGACCTGAAATTCATATCCTTCACGGCGCATATTCTCCATTAGGATAGAGAGGTGCATTTCTCCTCGTCCTGCGACGTTGAAGGCATCTGTGGATCCGTCGAACTGTGTCACACGAAGGGATACATCCTTCATGGTCTCTTTTTCGAGACGGTCACGCACTTGACGAGAGGTGACGAATTTTCCTTCTTTTCCTGCGAAGGGGGAATCGTTGATGGAGAAGGTCATCTCCATGGTAGGAGCTGAAATTTGTACGAATGGGAGGGGTTCGACGTTTGTCGCAATACAGATGGTATCACCGATGGTGATTTCTCCGATACCACTCATGGCCACGATATCACCTGCTGCTGCTTCGGTGACCGGCTCTTTGGTGAGTCCACTATATAGATAGAGGGCTGTTGCCTTCGCCTTTTGTGGGGTTTCGTCTGGTGTGTGGTAGTTACAGACTGCAATTTCCTGATTTTGTTTGATGGTGCCTCGTTCGATGCGTCCCACTGCAATACGTCCTACAAATTCGCTATAGTCGATGGAGGAAACTAGCATTTGGAATGGGAGATCTGCCTCGGCTTCTGGGGCTGGGATATAATCTAAGATTGTTTCGTAGAGAGGTTTGAGATCGGTCCCTGTTTCCTCTGGTGCGTAGGCTGCCGTTCCTTGACGTCCCGAGCAGAAGAGCATGGGCGAGTCGAGTTGTTCTGCTGTGGCATCGAGGTCGAGGAGGAGTTCAAGAACTTCGTCCACTACTTCGTAGATCCGTTGGTCGGGGCGATCGATTTTGTTGACCACAACGATGACTCGGTGACCTAGTTCGAGTGCTTTTGTGAGCACGAAACGTGTTTGTGGCATAGGACCTTCGGCTGCATCCACGAGGAGGATGACTCCGTTAACCATTTTCAAGATACGTTCCACTTCCCCACCGAAGTCGGCGTGTCCGGGGGTGTCGACGATGTTAATTTTCACGTCACCGTATTGTACGGCTGTGTTTTTAGCTAGGATTGTGATGCCACGTTCCCGTTCAAGATCGTTAGAGTCCATGACACGATCTACAGTGGTTTGGTTCTCACGATAAGCGCCACCTTGCTTGAGCAGTTCGTCCACGAGAGTGGTCTTTCCGTGGTCGACGTGGGCGATGATAGCGACGTTTCTTAGTTGATTATTCTGCAATTTCTGATACCTCTTTAATTTTTAGTTGTCCGTCCATTATACTACAAGTTTCGCAAAATTGCAAACATTTTTTCAAAAATAAAAAAACCACCGACTCTAGCAAAATCGGTGGTCTTCTATATGAAAGTGAGAGACAAGCTGACAAACTATTTCCTCTACATTTATATTACCATATTCATCCACTTTGAATATGAATGAAACTTGTATTGTTTATGAATATTTTGTGAACGGAGCTGCCTTTTCTATTTTCTTTCCTTTTCCCGTGAAAAAACCACCAACTCTAGCAAAATCGGTGGCCTTCTATATGAAAGTGAGAGACAAGCTGACAAACTATTTTCTCTACACTTATAATACCATATTCATCCACTTTGAATATGAATGAAACTTGTATTGTTTATGAACATTTTGTGAACGGGGTTTCCATTTCTTCTCCCTTTCCTTTTTCCCGTGAAAAAACCACCGACTCTAGCAAAATCGGTGGCCTTGTATATGAAAGTGAGAGACAAGCTGACAAACTATTTTCTCTACACTTATCTTACCATATTCATCCACTTTGAATATGAATGAAACTTGTATAGTTTATGAATATTTTGTGAACGGAGCTGCCTTTTCTATTTCCTTTCCTTTTTTTCGTGAAAAAACCACCGACTCTAGCAAAATCGGTGGCCTTCTATATGAAAGTGAGAGACAAGCTGACAAACTATTTTCTCTACACTTATCTTACCATATTCATCCACTTTGAATATGAATGAAACTTGTATTGTTTATGAACATTTTGTGAACGGATGGATCTTGCTCAACCATCTCTCTTTTCTGAGAAAAACTGTGTCAAAATCTCTCGACAGGGGGGGTAATCGAGGTGATATAGTCTTGGTTTGTGTAGTGTCCCCTCTTCAAAGAGGTTGAGCACGGATCCACATCCTCCCATTTTTAGGTCCTTGGCTCCGTAGTACACCCTAGCAATTCTAGCATTTGCGATGGCTCCACTGCACATGAAACAGGGTTCGAGGGTGACATATAGCGTGCAATCATGAAGCCTCCATCGTCCTAGTCGTTCCCCTGCTTGACGCAGTGCCTCGATCTCTGCGTGGGCAGTGGGGTCGTCGCATTCTTCTCGGCGATTTTGTCCTCTTCCGACAATTTCCCCCTCACAGACCACCACGCAACCCACTGGTACATCTGAATTTTTCGCTGATTCTTGTGCTAAGATTAGCGCCTCTTCCATATAGAATTTGTGGTTCTCCTCCATTGTGACCCCTTTCGACAATCTGCAACCGTTTTTTAATTTACGTTTTCTTGATACCATAATTTAATTAACGGTCTACCTTTTCTTTCTTTTATTATACCACAGAGAAAATTTTTACGCAACTATCCTCCTATCATTAGCATCATGTCCTCTTTGGAGAGGGTTGGATTGAGCCCTAGATTGATGCCGTAGGCTACCACTTTCGAGAGCTCTGCCACTTGGCTGTCAATCTCTTTCGGTGTCACGAAAAATCGTTCCCCTTGCGCATTTTGAGGAAGCTCATCCACTCCCATAATATCTGCCACTAAGGTTCCACCATCCACTACAGTGGGGACTCCGATCGCAATCACTGGTACGCCAAGGGTTTCGACGTTTAGTGCACCTCTATGATTTCCCACCCCTGAGCCTGGGGTGATCCCTGTGTCGGCGAGTTGAACCGTGCGACACACCCGCCCCAAGGAACGTGCTGCCAAGGCATCCACTGCTATAATGCAGGCTGGTTTTGTCTGCTCGACCACACCACGTACCATCTCGCAGCTATCTACCCCTGTTGTTCCGAGGACACCAGTTGCCACTGCAGAGACCGGTCGGAGATGCTCGAAGTGGGTGGGGAGCTGATCTACGAGGTGCCGTGTTACTGCTGTATTTTCAAAGACTTTAGGGCCTATTGCATCGGGTGTAATATTGCGATTGCCTAGTCCCACCACGAGGACGGGCTCTCGTTCCCCTATCTTTCCTAAGAGGAGCTGAAGCTGGTTTGCCACCTCTTCTACCGACTGCAAGAAGGCATGCTCTGCCCCTTCGAGTAGACCGTTTAGGGTGATCGTGATATAAGTGCCCATCGGTTTGCCGAGTGCCTCCTCCCCCTTATGATCTAAAATTTTGACCCATTCTAGGGTGTGGTTTTCTCTGCGCTCTTCCACTGCCTCCACTCCTTGGAGTTTCGTGGTTTCTCCAGCGCTCTCTTGCCAGATTTCTTTCGCCTCTTGGGCGAGGTCGGTACGTCTATTTATCATCGTTTCCCTCTTTTCTTTTCCTTTAGTATGTTTATTTTAAATTGAATTATACAATATGTATTGTATAAAGAAAAAAATGAAAAAATATCAAAAAAAACCTTGCATTTTCTTTCGGGTTGTGGTATAGTTGATATCTAAGTAGTGAATTGGAGGAGGTGTTTGGTTTGCCTAATATTAAATCTGCAAAAAAGCGTGTTCTTGTCAGTGAAGCAAAAGCTGCTCGTAACAAAGCTGCAAGATCCGCATTGAAAACTGATATTAAAAAGTTTGAACTCGCTGTTGCCGAGGGCGACCGCAATGAGGCAGATGTTGCCTACAAAGTGGTTTTGAAATCCTTGGAAAAAGCGGCTCTACGTGGTTTGCTCCACCGTAACAACGTGGCCCACAAAAAGAGTAGTTATACCCTTAAACTCAATAAGATGTCGTAAGTCTTACAAAAACAACACCTATTTCTTGATTTGAGAATTAGGTGTTTTTCTGTTGTATCAAGCTTGAACCCCGCAGCAACTCTTGCCATAAATTAATTTTCAGATGTCTTTATGAAAAAAATGCTGAAAAATCTTCTTGTTTGCTCGCTCCCCCTCTCCTTCGTATCTACGAGTCATGCCTTGTACTCCCACGAGGAGTTGGTGCTGCGTGACTTTGGGAGCGCTAGCATCGTTTCCCCTTTTAGTGCCGGAGTGGCTCTCTTAGTTGAAAGCGAGCTATCCTTCCCTCTTCCCCACTAATACCTCGTCCACAACCCGACCTGATGGAATGGTGCTCACCACCGAGACCGTCCCTGTTGGAGATCTGGTTGGGCTTTACGTCGGTTTAAAGAATTCCTCTGGAACTCAAGTGGTACCAAGCATTTACGGCTCTATTCACAACTTATACGAAGGGTATTATCTAACCTGTAAGAATACATATGGTAGTTTCACTGCTGATATGGGAGAGCTGGTCTTTGATCGTGAAACTTACAACGGAATC
>JAWXUK010000004.1:0-36879 GCA_044432785.1 Eubacteriales bacterium
GCATGGACGCACCGATTACAACCACCCCCAAAAAGAAAGGACTTTTCTATGAACATTTCAGGCTATTCCAACTACAACAACTACGTCTACCCAACAACCGCCCCAGGGACCATCAACTGGACCATCGGGGGACCAGATGTCAACGGCAACACGGTTTCGACAAACCTACTCCCCCCTTGCAATATCGACCTCACGAAGATTGACACCTTCACCAAAAGCGTCGATTATACACATTTGGAACAGCTCATCGCCGACGGAAAAGTTCATGCCATTGATATGTCGCAAGGGATTACAGGAGCAGATGGATATACTGGCGACCCTACTTATGACGCACGTTTAGAGGGGAAAGAGGTCATCATGACCCACCCAGAAGTGGAGTCCCCCCCACCCGTCGGGGACAAAGACCCTGACGGCAAAAACCTCATCTCCCCATCTTACGCTAACATCTATAACTCTCAAGGTCATGCAACCCACGGTTTCCTCTATAATTCCCGAGATTTCTTAGAGGTCGCCGCACTCAAATACGAAGCACTCGAAGATGGACAAATGTACCGCAATAGTGGCATCAATGGCGATAGTTTCGTGAAAAACGCACTGGATTTCTTCACTGGTGGCAACTACACAGACGAAGATTTTGATAAATTGAAAGATCAACTGGTTGATGTGGTCTTTGAACTCGCCGAACAACTCAAAAACGGAGAAGAACTCGACTTCCACAAAGTAGAATCCACCCTCACCGTCGCAGGTGTGGACACCACTTTGGGCGAAATCCTAGACTTCCAAAAAGCAGCCTACGACATGGAATCCGTCCTCTTCGGAAGTTCCCCAAGTTACGCCGAAATTGGCATGGTGGAATCTATGGCAAATGCCTACGGTAGCGACAAAGGAGAACTCGGTCAAATGTTCGCCGATGCCATGACCGATCTCTGCGATCGAGCCGCTACAAAACAAGCAGCCACTGCCGATGCGTGGCAAAGTACCGACCTCCCCGATCAATACAAGGCACATTTGAAGGATAAACACGAACGATACGAAACCATCACCGATCTTTACAGCAATTTAGATACCAGTAGCAAAGAAAGTTTGGAAGCAAGTTTCCTAGAAGCACAAAAAGAGCATGAAGCAATTTTGACACAATTCGGCAAAGATTATGGTATTTTAGCTTCCATGAATATCGACCAAGAATTAGCCGATGCAGGCAAAACATTCGAACAATTGATGGAAATCTTCGACCAAGAACCCGAAAACTACCATATGAGATAAAGTTCAAGGCTCGCCACCTATCGAAACGATTGGAACAAGAGAGATTCGAGCAAGGTTTGATGCTAGAACTGCGTAGCGATTCTACGGTCTCTCGTGCCACACTGATGGGCGAAGTGAACTAATTGAAACTCCCTCACGATAAAGTGGGGGAGTTTTTTCTCATTTTTTGAAACTTTTTCCCTTCCTCAATCGTTTCCCTAGTAGAAAGGAGGCAAGCACCATGACAGATCAAGAACTAGAATATTTAATAGAGCAATATGCTGACACCATACTAAGACTAGCTTACAGCTACTTGAAGAATATTCACGACGCACAGGATATTTCCCAATCCGTACTGGAAAAATTGTATGTAAATAACCCAAAATTCAAAGATAGCAACCATGAAAAGGCTCATATTTTACGAATGGCCGTGAACTTGTGCAAAGACTACCTCAAATCAGCAAATTATAGAAATGTTACTCCCCTTGAGCTTTGCCCTGAAGTAGTCGCCCCTGAAGAAAGTGACGGCACTGTCCTTTTTGCTGTGAATCAGCTGGAGAAAAAGTACAGAATCGCAATTTATCTGCATTATTTTGAAGGTTACACCGCAGATGAGATAGGGAAAATCCTAAAAACACCAGCCCCAACCATACGCACTCGCTTGGTGCGAGCTCGAGCGAAACTAAAAACTTTACTAGGAGGACTAGACTATGAAACAATACGAAATTGAGATGGAACAAGTCCGTTTTACAGAAGAAGGGAAAGAAAATATGAGGAAACGCATCAAAGAAAACACGAATAACAGTAAGAAATCGTTCCCAATGGGGAAATACATGGGGGTTGCCGCCTGCTTGTGTATTCTGGTCGGAACAGCCTATGCCACTGGAATCTTGCAACCTGTGAGCGAGATTTTCGCCCCGATTTTCGGTGGATCTGTGGCACAAACCGAGATTATCGACCAAATTGGTCGCCCTTTGAATGCAAGCGACACCGATAAAGGGATTACCATCACGGCAGAAGCAATTATCGGTGATAAAAACAATGTGTGCGTCGTGTTCAAGGTGGCACAAAAAGACGGAACCCCTCTGGAACTTCCTGATTCCATGACCCACGAGGATTTGGTACTTTCCGGAACTGGGGTTATGTTCTCTCAACTAGGAGGAACTCATGGAAATTCTCGCTTCGACTTGGGGGAAGATGGACATTATCGCATGATTCAAACCCTGAGCAGTGACGATGATATGCCGTTTGGTACGAATGTAACGGCAAGTTTTGAAGAGTTAGGCTTCTGGGGGGATGATAATAAAATCCATACCTTGTCAGATGGCAAGTGGAAGATGAAATTTGAACTAAACTATGAAGATACCTCTGTCAATATTGACGTAGGTGAGAGTTTTCTCCGTGAAGATGTGACGTTTACCGTAGATTCTATCCGAATTTCCCCTGTAGGACTCCTTGTGAACTATACTTTTGACACAACACCCACTCTTTCCTCAGAATCTGGACAAACAACAGAGCAACAAAGAGAAGAATATGCACTGTTTAAAGAACTAGATATTATCGTGACTTTGCAAGATGGAACTGAAGTGGATTTTTCTTCTGGTGGAGGTGGCTCTGTTCAAGATGGCTATACTCAGGCACACAAATCTGGCACTTTCGATGAAATCATCCCTCTGGAAGATATTTTCTCGGTCACTGTGGGCGATGTTGTGGTGATATTAGAGCAAAGATAACCATAGATAAAACCGAAGTGTCGAGACACTTCGGTTTTATCTTGAAAATCAGAAAGAAATGGTTATCCCTCATTTTCAAACATATCGTGATACCAGACGGAATTCCAGGCATCATTTCAGAGAAATTGTTCTTAGAAGCACAAGAACACATAAAAAGAACCACAAAGGCAACCGATATGTGGATGACTACCTCCTCACGAGCAAGCTATTTTGTGGAGATTATTGTAGACTGATGGTTGGCGAAAGTGGTCGCAGTAGATCTGGTAAAGTGTATCATTATTATAAATGTGTTGGTACGAAAAAATTAAAGGTTTACAAGAAAAAAGCCATCCGAAAAGACTTGATCAATGAATAAAATGGAACAGGCATCAAAGATTATGGATGCCTGTTCCATTTTAAATTGTTTCTTATTCGCTACACTCTGAAACCACAACTTCGTTCTCTATGGTTTTGAAATTCTCGATGGTATCACGCATCACAGAAGCTTGTCCGGATAACTCCTCAGAAGTGGCAGCCGACTCCTCACTAATCTCAGAGTTTGTCTGCATCACAGTACTGATATCCTCGACCCCTTCATGAACCTTCTTAATCGCCACAGCCTGTTCTGCTGAAGACTCTGTAATTTCCTCTAAAGTGCTAATAAACTGAGTGATATCTTCGGTCACCTGCTTCAAGCTCAACGCCGTATCATCAGCAAGTTTTCCACCCAGCTTCACTGCCACGGTTGAGTTTTCAATCAAAGTAATGGTCTCTTCCACTGCCTCACTAGTGGTAATAGAAAGTTTACGAACCTCATCTGCCACCACAGCAAATCCTCGACCAGCACTACCTGCTCTAGCAGCCTCAATGGCAGCATTCAGTGCAAGAATATTGGTCTGAAAAGCAACATCTTCAATGGTGTCAACCACATTCTGTATCGCTTCATTGGTTTTGGTAATCTCTTCCATAGATCTTAGCATGTCTGCCATCTTCTGATTACTAGCATCAAGTTCCGTCGTCGCACTATGTGCCACCTGATTGACCTTGTCAACATGCTCTGCATTCTCTTCGATACGATTGGATACATCGGTCAAATTTTGATTCAATACCAATATCGCAGCCGACTGTTTCGACGACCCCTCAGCCAAATCCTGTGCCCCCGTCGCAACATAATCCGATCCCACAGACACCTGTTGCACCGTTGCCTTAATCCCATTAATCGCCATTGAGATCATGTCCTTAAACTCCTCAATAGCCTTCTTGATATCGGAAAAATCACCGATAAACTCCATATCAGAGGTCACCGTGAAATCTCCTCCTCCACAACTATGCAACATCCGGTGAATCTCATCAATATACTGAGCCAAATGAGCCATAGTATATCTTAAGTTTTCAGCAAGTTCCCCTATCTCATCATTCGAATTATAATCAAACTCATAATGAATATGGCCCTGTTTCAACTGATTCATTGCCTCTTTCACATATTCAAGGGGTTTTAACGATACCGCCACAGTGATAGCTGCAATCACCACCGTCACAACAGTGGAAGCCAATAATAAACAAGCAAGAACCACTCGAATCAAATTAGACTTCTCTTTAAACTCTGCTCGATCAAGCCCCGTTAAAATTGTCCATCCGTACTCTCCCACCTGAGCCACTGTACCAATTCGATTCACACCATTCAAGGAAAACTCCGCAAGCTCCCCTGATGGGTTCGACATTTCTTGGCTGATTTCCGTCCCAGAAATCCCCAGAACAGAAAAGTCAGACCCAATTTTAGTTGGGTCATCATGCCCCAAAATACTATTGTTAGAGTCCACAACAACGCTATTACCAGTTTTTCCAAAATCACTGGAAATAATCAACTCAGCTATAAATTCAGCAGAGATATCAACTAAAGTTATCCCCAATATCTCCCCTTGATCCGAAAAAACTGGATAACAAACAGACATCAACATCTCATCGATTTCTGTATCGAAATAAGGGTCGGTCACATATGCCTGTTTTGTGTTAATAGGCGCATAGTAATCCCACTCAGCAAAAGAAAAACTATCATCTGAGTAGTCACCGTCGTGCATTAAGTATCCATCTTGCTCCAAATCAAAAATTCCCACAAATAGAATCTCATCAGGAAACTCATTTGCAATCTTTTCCATTTCCTTCACAACCACAGCAGCATTCTCGTTATCCACCATCTCGTTGTATTGGTCACTCTCTTCCAAAATCTTGATGACGCTCTCACTTTGTGCCAAAACTTTGGTAACCGTCAAAAACTGCTCCATCGTCTGGGCAATACTATGCGAAATATTCGACCCAATCTCGTCAAGATAATCGGTCTCTGATGCCACTAAAACCTGATCTATAAATACCCCCACCACAATTAGCACGAAAATATTGATGACCATCATGACCCCAACCAGTCTACCAATCAGTTTCTTCGAAACCGACCCTCTTTTTTCCTTCTTCATCCGTCAAACCCCTTCAACATTCTGGCTAGACCTGCAACCATCTATGAGGAACCCTCACGTAGACTCCACCAAAAAAAGTCAATCCTAACACTGTTATTTATTTCTTTCAATCACACAACTCTGTGCAAAATTTCACATCGATATATTATATAGTAGTATACCATATTTGTCGAATTTCGTCCATAGTAATTGTTCCTAAAAAACCACCCTCCATCCTCTCCAATCCGAACAAAAGTGTTAATTTTCAAGGATTTCCTGGGGGGATTCCCTGCCAGATATCCCTTTGATTTCAGGTGATTGATGGTTTCCTCTAGCAGCAATCCCCAGTGCATCCAAGCTTAAATAAAACAAGTATACCAAGGGGAATCTTTTCCCACTTTTCCACCACAATTTAGTCGAAGCTAACCAAACAGAGTGCAAGCCGAGTCACAAAACACCTTTGAGCATCATACCCAATCCTGTATTTCCCTCCATGTCATAAATACTATATTTTTCTATGAGTGATGTCATTTTCTAAGGAAATCACGTTTTAAAACTGGAATTACTTTATAAAAACCGATTTAAGGTTGACAATTTTGTTTCTATGTACTATAATGAAAATATTTCAAGTGTCACTCTTGGCACGAGGATTTACTGCTACGCTATCAACTGATTTCTAGATAACCCCAGTTTTTTGCTGTATTTGAAAGGAAAAACCATGTTTACAAGATTAAATAGAACTGTATTCCAACTCCTTTGCGTACTCACCCTCGCTTTTTCCATGGGTACCATCTCCCATGCTACAGAAAAGATCAATTATTTCGACGTACTCTACGACACCTTTAACGGTCTCCCCACCTCCGAGGCAAACGACATTGTGCAAACCAGTGACGGCACCATTTGGATCGCAAGCTATAGTAGCCTGATCCAATATGACGGCAGAGATTTCATCTCGTACAAAGATACCTTAGGTCTCACCTCTGTGCTCTGCCTTTATATCGATAGCAAGGATCGCCTTTGGATTGGAACCAATAACAATGGCGTAGTCATGTATGAGGACAATGAATTTCACTATTTAAGCGAAACACAAGACCTCCCCTCCTTCTCAACACGCTCCATTAGCGAATTAGAAGATGGAACCATCCTCGTCGGGACCGCCCTTGGTATGTATAGCATTACCCCCGATTTCACCTTTGAGATCAACACTGCAGAAGAGCTTCAAGAGGTCTTTGTCTCTGAACTTTTAACCTATGACGGCGATCGCACCATCGGACTTACAAAAGCTGGAGATCTATTTGAATTAAAGGGCACTCAACTGGAATATTTCCTACCTGTCGAGGATTGGGAATACGACCTTCCACTCTCTGTGTTACCCATCGAAGATTCTTTTTATATCGGAACAAGTGGAGACTATATCGTCAAAATGAACTCGGATCTATCCCAAAGCACAAAGGAATCCTTTGACGTCATCCCCACAGAGGGCATGAAGTATATCAATTCCATGATGGTAGACAGTCAGGATCGCATCTGGATTGGGGCTGACTCTGGGGTTGGATATATTGATCATGGCACAGTGGTCTATCTCGACTACCTCACAGAGAGTCAGTCCTGTGAGACCGTCATCGAAGATTTCGAAGGTAATTTCTGGATTGCTTCCAGTAAATCTGGTGTCATGAAACTAAATATCAGTATGTTCCAGAATATTTCAGCAAATCTTCCAACCGTGGTGCAGTTTAACGCAGTCGAGCTTCTAGATGGCTATTTTTACATTGCATCTTCCAGTGGGATCGACATCGTACGTCAGAGCGACCTAGCCGTGATAGAAAATGATTTTACCGAACACTATCGTGGCGAATATTTCAGATGTGTACGCAAAGACCAAGATGGAAACCTATGGTTTTCAAGCTATACCGACGATGCGCTCATCAAATATACCCCTACCACCCAAGAGGTCAAGATCTTTAATGCCGACGCCGGAATCAACTATTCACGCATTCGCTCAACCATGACGGCAAGCGACGGAAAGATCTGGGTTGCCACAGGGGACGGCATCTATGTCGTGGAAAATGATATTGTCATCGACTACTTCGGGAGCGAAGACGGACTGCAAAGCCTCGAAATTCTGACCTTATCGGAATCCCTTGACGGCCGTATTTTCGCTGGAACCGACGGTGCAGGGGTCTATGTCATAGAAGATGGCGAAGTGGTGGAGTGGATTTCTCGAAAATCCGGATTACATTCAGATATCATTCTGCGCACAGAGGCAGACCCCATCAATGGAGGTATGTGGATTGTGACAGGGAACTCCATTTCTTTTTACGATGGGAATACAGGTTCCATTCGCACCGTTGAAAACTTCCCTTATGGTAACAACTTCGACCTGATGTTTTTCGAGGATGACATGATTGTGCTTTGTAGTATCGGAGTTTTCGTGGTCAGCCACGAGAGCATGATGGCAAGTTTAGCAACAGGTAGTGATCTCGATGTGCAACATTTCAACCACCTCAACGGACTCTATTCCAATGCAGTTGCAAACTCGTTTGGCACCATCGAGGACGGGATTCTCTATATCTGTGGTTATCAAAATTTAACAGCATTTAATATGAATGTCGAAGCCATCGAACTGGATTATACCCCTCCAGTGGAGATTCCACGCATTTTTATCAATGGCGAGGAAAAATTACCAACCTATGAAAATAAATATATCCTCCCTAGCACAGCAAATTTCATAGAGTTTGATATTTTCATTCCCACCTATGCCCTACAAGATTATTCCGTTTCTTACCAACTAAAAGGGTATGATGAATATATACACACGGAAAATTATAACGATTACAACGACCCAACCTATACCAATTTACCGGGTGGAAGCTATGAATTCTACGTTCTACTCACCGATAATCGCACAGGACAAGAACTCAAATCTATCAGCTATGCCATCGAAAAAGAACATAGTTTCATGGAAAACCCCGTGGTACAAGGGCTGTTTATCTTTGTTCTATTCGGCGCAGGATTCCTCATTATGCGTCAGATATACAAACAACGGGAAAAGAAAAATCAGGACATACAGCAAGAAAAGCAAAAAGAACTTGCCAAAATGTTTCACGATACCGTCAAAGTACTCTCCAACGTCATCGACGCAAAAGACTGCTATACAAACGGTCACAGTCAACGTGTCGCCTTTTATACCAAGTGCATCGCAGAGGCACTCAATTTCTCTGAGGACGAAATTGACTCCGCTTATGTTGTCGCACTGTTGCACGACGTCGGAAAAATCAGCATTCCTGACTCTGTGCTCAACAAACCTGCACGACTCGATGATGAAGAGTTCGAGATCATGAAAACCCACGCAATCCGTGGAGGAGATATTCTAAAAGGAATTGACGGACGAACCGACCTTGTCATCGGCGCTGAATATCACCACGAGCGTTACGACGGAAAGGGCTATTCTTCCGGACTCAAAGGGGAGGAAATCCCACTAATTGCTCGGATCATTTGTGTTGCTGACGCCTTTGATGCCATGTATTCCTCTCGTGTCTACCGTAAAAAGATGACTCTGGACTATGCCATTTCAGAGCTCGAAAAATACAGTGGCACCCAGTTCGACCCTGGAATCGTCACGGTCATGGTGGAACTGATTCGATCCGGCATAATTGACGAGCAACTCATCGAATACGCCCAAGAAGACGCTATACTTTAAGACAATACCCCCTGATATGTCCATAAATTGAACATATCAGGGGGTATTCCCGTCATATAATGAGAAGCACTACACTTATTTTTTAAAAACCTTCAAATATTGCGCAATCAGAACGGATCACTTCGCAAATTTATTTCAAAAATACCATCAGATTTGGGGTAGATCTCTCTTCAGAAAATTGAAATCCTAATTCCGTAAACTCTTTCACTTCCTCCAAACGAGATACCTTGCGCTCTGCAAGCCATCTCACCATCTGCCCACGTGACATCTTGCAAATGGTACCCTTTTCCACCACTCTGCCCTCTTTGAGTTCCCCGAAGGCGCACCCCACAAAAGGCACATTTTTCGGTAAATGTGCACGAACAGCCTTACTATAAGCATGGGATGCAAGATTTAAAATGGCTTGATCACCATCGACAAGGACATTCGCCCACTTATCTCCCCAAAATTGGTATAAATTCGAATGTGGAGGAGGTGCAAATTTCGATTGCATTTCCAGTCGATAGGGGGACACACCATCAAAGGGGCATAGCACACCATAAAAGCCAGATAAAATGCGTAAATTCTCTCTTAAATAATCCAATTGCGTGGTTTCAAGAATATTTGCTGCAAGATAGCGAAAGGCAATCCCTTCATAAGAAAAGAGAGCAGGGGCTAAATTTCGTGTCAACTCCATGGTGCGAATATAGTGAATATTTTTGCTCGCTAACTTATCATTACAGCCCCACATGTCCTGCAATTGTTGGTCTGTCATGGATTGTAATTGATCTAAAATCTCTTGCGCTTCTGGTATAAATTGTGGTAATTGTTCATGTAGAAAACAATCGGTTTCTAGGTTCATTTTCCGTGCAGGGGATAGGATGATTTTCATAAAGTTCCTCCTTTGTCATCATGGTCATCGAGTATACAAAATCCAAGTGGTTTCAAATGTTAAGAGGTCACGATTTTTACAGAACTCCCCCCAACACGATCTTTTTTAACCACAACTTGGGTCTCGATTTTGTCCTTAAGCTCTGCCACATGGGAAATAATCCCCACCAAACGGTTGCCACCACTTAATTTACGTAGCACTGCAAGCGCCTGTCGCAACGATTCTTCGTCGAGGGAACCAAACCCCTCGTCCACAAACATAGTATCAAGTTGAATCCCCCCTGCATTGGATTGAATTTCATCGGATAATCCAAGGGCGAGCGAGAGAGATGCCATAAAACTCTCCCCCCCAGAAAGGGTCTTCACCGATCGTCTTTTTCCACTATAATGATCTAAAATGTCCAAATCAAGCCCCTTATTTTTCTGTGCACTGCTCTTCGAAGTGCGAAAGAGTTCATATTGTCCCCCACTCATCTCCAACATTCTCACATTTGCTTTGCCAAGCACACGATCAAAATAGGTAGCTTGCACCAATGTTTCAAGGGTGATTTTATTTTGTTTCTCCCCCTTTTTATCGGTGTAAATCCGTTTTCCTTGTGCTGTCCTCGCAAGGGCTTCTTTCCACTGAAATTCGGCCTCTTTTTTGGCAAATTCAAGTTCATTTTTTTCCAATTCTTGCTTGATTTCAAGGTTAATTTCTTTGCGTTTATATCGCTTTTTCTCCTCACTCTCTAGGATCTCTTGGGCCATTCGATTCTGTTTGATTTCTTCCTCTAATTGCAGTAAATCAACTGCTTTTCGTCCATTCAATCCCTCTTTTAGCGTAGAAATCACAGACTCTGCCCCAGCAATCCCCTCTTTCAATCTGTTTATTTTTGTTTCAAGACTGCTCCTCTTCTCCTCCCATTTCGCCACTTCATTTTTCTTGAAAAGAAGGCTTTCTTGAGCAGATTTCAGGTCAGGATATTGCAATCCATTTTGCAATTCTATCACCTTTTCGGTCCACAATTCGCAGTCTTTTGATACCCCAATTAACTGATTCTCATCAGTGGTTTGTGCAAGTTTGCGCTCTTCGATTCCCTTTTTTTGCAAAGGAAGTGACGAATCGAGACTTTTTTTGCGTATCTCCATGTTTTTCGCCTCAACAAGAAAGGTTTTTAATTGATTTTCTTGTCTCTCACCCTCGCTTAATTTCTCCTCTAATCCAACGCCAAAAGAGAGCGCAGTATGTTCAGGCAAGAGGGACTCGGCCTCCATCAAAAAAGCGGATTCCAGGGCATCGCACTCCCCCTTCAAGTTTGCACAACAAGTACTGACACTCTCCATCTTAGCACTCGCATCCTCGGCAATCTTTTTCGAAGCATTCACTTCGGATTCCGAGGGCGCCAATTGGTCTAACTCCATCGGCTTCGGATGTTCCAACGACCCACAAACCGGACATGCCACTCCATCTTCCAATTTTTCAGCTAAAATTCCAGCCTGCTGATCCAAAAATGCCCTTAATTTGTTGTTGTATTGTTCTGTTGCTTGAGTGGATTTTTGCTTGACTTTTTCGTAGTTTTTTTGTGCAAACTCCAAAGCATCTTTCTTCTCATTCATTGCCACGAGTTTCGCTCTCAAACCCTGAATTTCTACAATAATCTTTCTACAGCGGTCCAGTTCATTTTGCTGTTCGAGAACTTGGATTTCACTCCCCTCCAGATCACGAAGTTCCGCTTCATCTATGTTGTATTTCTCTTGCAGTTTTTCGAGTTCTTTGACGGAAATTTCAATTTTCTTAGAAAGTTTCACCTTTTCTTCTTTGCTCAGATCTCTTTTTTTAATCAGTTCTTCAAGCTTCGCATAGAGAGGGTTTTGCAACTCGATCTCTCCAATTTCTTTGCAAATTCGCTCCATTTCCGAGCGAGTTTCCTCGTGCTCTTTAAGGGCATTTTCCGTGTCTATTCGTAAGGGAATTAGCCCCTCACGCTCCCCCTCTTTTTCGGTTAATAATTGTTCATCTGCAAGGTATCTTTTTTCAAGTGTCATGTTGGTTTTAAGTATGTCTGATTGATGCGCAAGTTCCTGCCTTTTCGCTTCATTCTCCTTGCTATTTTCCTGATCGAGTACAGAAGTTTCCTCTAAAATTGTGAAAATTTCTGTTGTACTTAGCATATTTGATCTTGCACACGCAACTCGCTCTTCCTGCAACAAATCGCACTCGATACGGGTTAATAAATTCTCTCTCTCGTCGGATAGTTTGCCACAAATGCGTTTTATCTCGCTTGCATCCTCTTTCAGACGTGTTTCCAAACTACGATAGAGGTCGGTTTTAAAAATATGACGAAAAATCTCCAGCCTTTCTGAGGTATCAGCCGTCAATACTTTCGCAAAATCTCCTTGGGCAATCATCGCCACTTGTACGAATTGATTTCGGTTAATTCCAAGTAATCCTTCCACAGTTTTGGTGACCTCTTTTGCTCGGGTAACCAAACTTTGATCAGGGAGATGAAGCTCTGCGTCGGCATCTTCTTTTGTGGTCCCTCCACCTCTTTTCGCAGGTCGTAGATAGGTTGGATTGCGTTTGATTCTGTAGGTTTGATTCTTGAAAAGGAATGTAAGTTCCACAAAAGTAGGGGTATCAGGATTGGCATAGTCACATCGCAGTTCATCATTTTCACGGGTATTTCCACTCAATTCTCCGTATAATGCATAGGTAATTGCATCAAAAATAGAGGTTTTCCCTGCCCCAGTATCCCCTGTGATCAGATAAAGTCCCTCTTGCCCCAGCACCTCTAAATCCAAGGTACAACTCCCAGCATAGGGCCCGAAACCCGACATCGTTAGTTTAATCGGTCTCATGTTCGCTCCTCCCAAATAGATGTGATGGTTTTTTGCAAATATTCCCGTTGTTCTTCCGTGAGACCACTTCCATTTTGATCTTGATAAAGGCTCTCAAATAGCTCAATCGGATTGGTTTGAGACTGCAATTCCACTCCATTTTCAGCACTTTTATGGCGTGTTCGTTTATTATCGTAACGCAATTGCATCAAATTCGGATAAATTTTTCTTAGACGTGCCACACCATCTAACACGTCATCCTCATCAAGTAATGTCACACGAAAATACGCATTTTGATCCAGTTTTTCGTAAAATTCTATCGCTGTAACCTCAAGATAAGTCCCTTTCACATCGATCATATCACGCAACGGGATCAAAGGGAGTGTGCGAATCTCAATGCTCTCCCCTATCTCCACCACAGTCACCGATTTTTTGTGATGAACCTCAGAAAAAGAGTATTTCAAAGGGGTTCCACAATACCGAGTGTGGGCTTCCCCCACCTTTTGTGGGGCATGTAAATGACCAAGTGCAACATAATCAAATTCAGCAAAAACATGGCGATCCACATTGTCGCTCCCACCCACCGAATGCTCCTCCGAATCGCTCACAGCCCCCCCCGTCACAAACTGATGGGTGACTAAAATATTGGTGCGTTCGGGGTTTACTTTCATCTCCTTGATGGCGTGCGACACAGCATCGGTATAGCTTGAAATGGTGATATCTTGGTGATATTTGCTCACTTGAATCGGTTTTACGAATGGTAGCAGGTAAATATCAACCGATTCCCCCTCTTTTTCAAGAGTAATTGGTTTCACGGCGCCTCGATAAGTGGGCGAGATATAGATCTTTGAATGTTCTAAAATCTCGTGCGCAAAGCAGAGTCGCTCGGCAGAATCGTGGTTTCCACTGATCAAAAATGTAGGGATTTTTTCCATAGCAAGTTTCGCCAAAAAATCACCTAATAACCCCACTGCTTCCGTGGATGGAACCGACCGATCATATACATCTCCAGCGATGAGAACGCCATCCGGTTTCTCGTCGCAAATATGTTCGATAATTTGTTTTAGGATATACTTTTGATCCTCTATCATCGAAAATTCCCCAACACGTTTCCCTAGGTGAAGGTCGGATAAATGGATAAATTTCATAGAATACCTCTCATTTTCTGGAATAGCTCTACCCTGTTGTCTCGCATTTCACGAGATATCATCCCCTTATTATAACATAAAAAGAACTATTTTCGTCGGTTCCTCGTAAAAAAAACAAAAAAATATCTTATCACTTCCCGGAAATAAATTTCACACACATACTCAAATTTTTCTTCAAAAAATGGTAGATTTTTGTAGAAAGAAATGGTATAATGAGATAGAAATCCTTAAGCGATGTTCAAAATCAGGATTTTCAATTTGATTACGATTGGAGTCACATCATGTCAACACCACACAACACTGCAAAAGTCGGAGAAATCGCCCCTGTCTGCCTCATGCCGGGTGATCCCTTGCGTGCAAAACTCATCGCCGATACTTATTTCGAAAATATGACCTGCTTTAATACCGTGCGTGGCATGCTCGGATACACCGGAACCTATCAAGGCAAAACGGTCTCTGTCATGGGACACGGGATGGGAATGCCCTCTGTCGGGATCTACAGTTACGAGCTTTACCACACCTACAACGTCGAAAAAATTATCCGCATCGGTTCGGCGGGGTCCATACACCCGTCCCTCAATCTCGGGGATGTCATTTTCGCACAAGGTGCGAGCACTGATAGCAATTACGCCAGTCAATTCAAGCTCCCTGGCACCTATGCCCCTCTCGCAAGCTACCCCCTCCTCGAGAAAGCTGTAACCATTGCACGCGCCAAAGGAACTCCCATTTCGGTTGGTAACGTGGTCTCGAGCGACGTCTTTTATACCCCCTATTCCGAGGACTTTGAAAAGTGGCAAACCATGGGGATTTTAGGGGTCGAGATGGAGTGTGCTGCCCTATATATGAATGCTGCCTTTGCGAAAAAAGAGGCACTCGGCATTTTAACGGTCTCGGACATCATCGGCGATCACACCAAGGTGATGAGCACTGAAGATCGCCAAACCAAGCTCTTCGCAATGATCGAAATCGCTCTTGAAACTGCCATTTCTTAATTTTCCCACCAATAACCACCCTCCAAAGATCGAATTTTACTGTGTTTTTCACAGATCACTAAAATTCGTTCCATTTGGAGGGTGTTTTCGTCAAGCGAGAGGTTCGAAAAGTCAAGCACGAAGTTGTCATTTATTTCCAAAAAACTTCAAAAAAGAATCTATATCAGGTATTTTTCAATGGTCATGAAAACTGTGTGAAAAATTAAGAAAATTTGGTAATTTTTTCTTGCATTTCACGTTTTTTTCTGGTATAATTAACTAGTATTATTATGCCATTTTAATAATGCACTATGATTAACAAAATTCAGACTGGACGTATCGGTCTTCGAAACGGTAAAGGAGCCTACAAAATGTACGAAAATCAACACTGGGAAATATTATTCGAACGTCACACTGAGCCCTGCTTTTTAGTTGACTCCGAAAGTCATGAAATCTTATATACCAACGATAAAATGCAACTTCTTTTAGGGGATGATTCCGATGTCGTCGGGAAATTATTCCACCAAGTTATCAAAAATGAACGGCTCTGTGCCGATGGATCCACCGAAGAAATCCCACCAGACTTTGATTGGAGCGACTCCAAGGTTTTACAGCGTCAAATCTACGATAGCACCCTCAATCTCCACTTCGACGTCACCATTTTGCTCCTAGATTACAAGGACAAGCCCATTTTATTCATGAAATGTATCCCTGACGTGGATTCCACAGGTGCGTCCTTCTCCTTCGAGCAAGCCATGACCGACTGTATCGCCATCATGCAAGAGGACGAAAAGAAGCGCATCCCATACTTATTAGGGGTACTTGGAAAATTCTACGACGCGGATAAAACCTATCTCTATCGGGTCGACCGTGATACCATGCACCTCCCTTGCATCAATTTCTGGAAAAAAGACCGAGAAATCAGCGTTTCACCAGATTTAAGCCTCAAAATGGATATGGAGCGCTTACTTAACTGGCTTAAAACCCGTGATGATTCCGGAATGTTAGAGTCTGCCTTGCTACACAGCGACACCGAACTCAAAACAACAGGGGACGAGCTCCTCCAAGCCTACCACCTCAATAATATTGTCATGTCCGTCGTGGAAGACAGCAAAAAAGAGGCTGTTGCACTCCTCATTGTAAGCAATCGTAAGAATATCCACGCAGATTTCCGTCTTTTACAAGCAGTTTCCAAGTTTGTCGAGCGTGATATCACCCATAGTCAAATCAAGGATAGCATCTGTCAAGAAACAGATTTAGATATTTTAACAGGTTTTCACACACGAGTAAATTATGCAAACTGCGTCGAACAACTGCAAAATCACCCCTCGAAGAGTTTGGGTGTCATTCTAGCAAATGTCAACGGTTTAAAGATGGTAAACTCCGAATTCGGTTACACCAAAGGGGATTATATCATTAAAAAGTCGGCAGAAATCATTAAAGAGCACTTTGGTATCAATTTCTACCGTATTGCAGGAGATGAATTTGTCGCCTTTTTCCCCGACGTAGATAAAGAAGAATTTGAAAACTCCTCCTACGCACTTCAGTCAAAATTGAAGGAAAGTACACAAAACTTCTTTGCCCTTGGTCATGCGTGGAATTCAGGAAAATATGATGTCCTCGAGATGATTCAAGAGGCAGATACCGTAATGTACATCAATAAACAGGACTATTATCACAATTCCAACCTCACATTCCACGATATTAACGATAATACCCTAAGTGATCTGCTCTCCTTTTTAGAGGCAGAGGAATTTATGATTTATCTGCAACCTCAAGTCCGTTTAGAAGATGGATCTCTCCATGGCGCCGAGGCATTAATCCGTCGCTACGACAAGAAAAATAAGAAAATGGTCTTCCCCGATCAATTCATCTCGCTCTACGAGAAGAAATCCATCATCCGTCACGTCGATATATTCGTTGTGGAGCAGGTGTGTAAACTCCTCGTAGAATGGAAAAAAGAGGGTAAATCTCTCCCAATTTCTGTCAATTTAAGCCGTGTAACACTTTTAGAATATGGTATTGTAAAAACAATCGCCGATATTTGTGATCTTTACGATGTTCCCCGAAACCTCCTCTTAATCGAAGTAACCGAACGAGTAGGGCTCATCGAAAATGATGTGGCGTCCTCCTTAATTGTGGACTTTATTACCCATGGTTTCAAGATTTCGCTCGATGATTTTGGCTGTGCCTATTCCAATATCGTTACACTTGCGCAAATCGACGTAGACGAAGTCAAACTCGATAAAAGTTTGATCGATAATCTCACAATGAGCAATAAGAACAAGATTTTAGTGCGAAATGTGCTTAGAATGTGTAATGAATTGGATGACACTTCCACCCTTGCCGAAGGGATCGAAAATAACGAACAAGGTCAGTTGTTGCACGAATTAGGCTGTGAATTGGGACAAGGCTATTACTATTGTCGTCCCATCCCTGTAGAGGAATTCAACGAGAAATATATGAAAGAAACGAGGGAAAACGATGATTGAACGTAGAAAAAACAACTATACGTGGTTGTTTATCACAGCATTGGCAATCGCCTCTGGTATCATCACCTACCAAATAAATCAGCTCATGCAGCATCAAAATGAAATGGTGAGTGACCTCTCAAAAGTGGAATATTTAAGCTCGAGCACCCAACGTCTCAGCCGTATGATCATTACTGGCGATAAAGATAATAAACTGATTTTCTATATCGACGAAGAGGTCACAAAGACCCTCGATGCCACCCACCCCGACAGCCTCACACTACTCGAAGATGAGGTTATCGCCGACATCTCACGCGAGATTATCACGAACTGGAATACACTGTATAACCACTTCCAACTCCCCGAGGGCGATCCAGAGGCAACCTTCGACATCGATTCCATCACCCTCGCAAGTGATAACCATTTTAACAGTATGACCAATCTATCCGTACTAATTACCGAAGAATCTGCAAAAATCACCGACGAAATCTATCGTTTGCAAAATATTAGTTACGTAGTGCTTGTACTAATCGTCTTCTTTTTGTGTAACTATTTAATCTCCACCACCATCGACTTGCGCAGCAGTGCAGCCCTCGCAGCCCTCGCAACCCTCGATGCCTCTACAGGTCTATTCAATCGCTCGAAATGTCAAGAAATTCTCAAGAGTACCGTGACCATCAACCGAGATTACCAGCCTGCAGTTGTGGTCATCGATCTAAACGATCTCAAGTTGACAAACGACCAACAGGGACACAATGTGGGGGACCAGTTGATCATCGCTTTCTCAAAAATGTTGGTGGAAGCTGCCAATATTCATGAAAACAAACCTTTTCTAGGGCGTTATGGTGGAGATGAGTTCGTGGTTTACCATGCTCATGTCCAACGAGAAGAACTTGACCTCTTTGTGGGAAAACTCTCTGATTTAGTGGTAGCATTTAACAAAACCGAGCAAGAAACCTTTGTGGTTTCCTACGCACTTGGCTACGCCATCACCGAGAGTAAGGACGATCGTCTCTCCCCTCTTCAACTATTTGAAGAAGCCGATGAAAAGATGTATTCTGATAAAAGAGAGCAAAAAGAGCGTAAATTAAATGCTGAAATCACAAAAAATAAGGTGTAAAAAGGACTGAATGATGACAGATAAGCAAAAAAATCCAGAAAACCAAAACCTACTTTACGGTGGTACAATGGATGCCAATGCCATTCAAAAGAAGTTGAAACAACAAAAATTGTTGACAAAATCAATTCTCATCGGGATCTTTCTTGTAATTGGTGGCATCATTTTCTTCCAGAAGAATTATGAAATAGCAAAACAAGATTATATCGGAGGAAATCTGATTCGCATCGGCAACGATAATGGTTCAGCGAGTGGCGATATAGCGGTCTGCAATCCTTGGCGAAACGCCTCTTTTTTAGAGATGCTCCTATTCCAAAGTCTCTTTATCGCAGATAGCACATATACAAAAATCAATCCAGGTTTAGCAGAATCCTACGTAATTTCCGAAGATAACGTCACCTATACCATCACAATGCGTGACGATCAATTTTGGTCGGATGGTACCCAAATCACAGCGCAAGATGTCCTATTTAGCTTCGAAGGGTTCCTCCGTTGCGACAACAAAAACTCTAGCATTGCAGCAGCCTTCAACCACATTGAGGGGGCTGCCGACTATGCTAGTGGCAATGCAAATTCCATCTCAGGTATCGAAGTGAACGGCAGTGTTATCTCGATTAAATTAACAAATCCTTACAGTAACTTTGCGCTAATTTTAACTCAATTTGTCCCACTTCCAAAACATATTTTAGAAAACGAAGATATCACCCAGATCACAACGGAACACCCCTTTTTCATCAATAATAACCCGGTTTGCAGTGGAGAATATTTTGTAGAATCTGTTGATTCCGATAATAACCTTATTGTATCAAAAAACCCACATTATACTAACCCAGTATCAGATATTGACACAATAATGGTCTGTTGGGACTACGAGAATGTGACCATAGACTACTATACCACCACAGATCCAAGTAAAATGGTGAGTTACTTTTCTATGAAAAACTTCACAGAATACCCTGTCGATGTATACTACTATCGCTATTTCATCTTCAACCTAGCAGGTGGAGATGATGGGGAAACCAATGAAATCATGCAAGATCTTCGTGTCAGACAGGCAATATACCATGCAATCGATGTTGAAACCCTTGCAAATGAGATATATTTTGGTAAAACAAACCTTGTTTATGGTGGTAGTTTGATTTTAGCCGAGGAATATTGCCTCTATGATCCTAGTAAAGCAAAGCTACTGCTAGAGGAAGCACAATACGATTTTACTCGTCCCTTCAAAATCTCATATTACTCTGGAGATACCAGTTCACGCATTTTTGTAGAGCGTATTGCGCATTATTTAGAAGAAATAGGGCTAACCGTCGAATTACATAAGGCTAGTGCAACTGAATTGTATGCTCAACCTGACTATGATATGCTCCTCAAAAACCTCTCATCCCTCAATACTGAGGATTGGTATAATGAATATCTCTCTACCAATTCTAATATTAGTCAACTATTAGGTAAGGAAGGCATATTTGATCCCCTTGTAGGACAACTCACCTCTACTACAGATTCCGAACAATACGACAAAGTTTTACAAGATTTAGTAGACTTAGAACAATCTCTTCTCTATAAAATGCCCATGTTCTTGCTTAGTGATGCTGCATATGTTAACACTAGTCGACTTTCTGTTCCTGATGATATGAGCTTCGGGAATACCCGATATCGCTCCGATATTCGCTTCGACGAGTGGTTTATCAAAAAAGCATAATAAAAAACAACCACCACGCAATTAAATCGCACCCCTTTTGTTAGATAGTATGATATTTCTAACGAAAGGGGTGCTTTATCGTGCCAAAAGAAAAACAAACACTTCACAGATGAATTCAAGCAACAGGTCATCGAAACAATGAAGAGGAAATAGGAATAGGACCTCCACGAGCCACGAAAAAAGTGGTAGAAAAAGCTCTCGTCACCGAAGAACAGCAGCTCCAAGTAGAGGTAACCTACCTGAGATTCACAAATACGCAGAGGCGACAGCAACAGAAAAAACCGTAGTTATCACTAATCTCAGGCTAGAATTTGACTCTATTGAGTGCTTTCTGACAGAATGAATGGAATATTTCCATGAGCGAAGAATTAAGGCAAAATTAAAGGGTTTGACACCTATTGAACATAGATATCAAACCCTAGGGAGTATTTCTTAACATATTTGCTTAACTTTTTTGCTAACGCTCACAAAGTGGATGGCTGTTTTCACTTCGTAATATAGTTCAGATAACTGACCTTTCTATTACGCTTGGATTGAATTTTTCGTTTTAGTAAGTTCCTCTAAACGAGCACTTTTTGCTTCAAGTTCTTGAGTTTTTTGATTCATTTCGCCAATTCTACTATCTAGCTCAGCCTTTTTAGACGCAAGTTCTTGTTGTTTAAGATCTTTAGTTTGGTGGTGCTCCTCTAATTGTGCTTTTTTTGCATCAAGTTCTTGTTGTTTTTTCTCTTTAATAAGTTTATATTCCTCTAATTGAGCTTTCTTCTCTGCAATTGTTGCTTGTTTTTCGGCTAGTTCTAACTGTTGTTGCTCACGATTCACCGAAACATTCGACAGATCTTTATCAGGTCCAGTTATACTTGGAGTTTCCTTCTGAGTAGTTGGGAGTTCCACAGCACTTGCAACAGTAGCAAAGCTTAAGAGCATGGTGGATGCGACAATTGTTGATACTAATTTTTTCATAATTTATATCTCCTTAATAAATTCATTCTTCCAATGAGGTTATTTCAGCTTCTAACCCTTCCATTTCAGTCATTAACAACTCAATTTCAGTAATTTCAGCTTCTAACTGCTCGATTTCAGCAATTTCTATCTCTAGCCTTTCAATCTCTTCTTGTAGTCCTTCTAACTCAGCGATGCCTTGCTCTAACTCCGTAATTTCCTGCTCGAGCAACTGCATTTCCAAGTCAATTTCTTCTATCGACATTTCAGAAACATCTTGAAATTCTATGACAAAGACAGCATCTTCCTCTGTTTTCGATGTACTATCAGCTTCCACTTGATGGGTGTTTAATGAATCTTGTTGCTGTTGTGTGGAACTAGACGGTTCCTCCACAGCAGAGTCAGACACTTCACTTTGACAAGAAACCAATAACATCGAGCAAAAAATGAAAGGCAGTAACTTAAAATGGATGACTTTTGTTATTAGAAACATTGATTCATCTCCTTTCACTCAAGTATTTTCTTAGAACATGTTCAGAAAACAACAGATCGACCTCTGTCTGTGAGCATTATATCTTAATTCAATGCTGAAGTCAATAGAATAACTGTGTCAAAACCATGTCAATTTTCGTACATAAATATAGTAAGTCAATTTCGTGCATTTTCATGTTTATTTCACTTTCATCTCTCTAACTCGATTTTTTTTTAGTAAATATAGTCCGATTCCAAATGCTATAAGATCAGCAAATGGAACCACCATCCATACGCCAGCGACATCAAAAATTCGAGGTAACAATACTATACCGATCAAAACAAAGGTAAGTCCACGACTTGAGGACACTATAATGGAACGATAGGCATCTCCTTTCGCTGTAAAATAGGAGGATAATAGAATATTGAACCCTGATAATAAAAAAGAAAGTGCGTAAATTCTTGCTCCAATATAACTCATTTCAATTAACTCAATATTTCCGTCAGCAAATAGTGAAATAACTTCTTTTCCAAAAAACTCACAACCAGAAAAGAAAAAAAGCTAATCAAAAAATTGCAAATCACAGCTAATTTCATAGTTTTATCTATTCTATCTCGCAAATTTTCGCCATAATTAAAACTGACTATTGGCGTGATCCCATCTGCCATACCAAACAATAATGTAGTAGTAAGCTGTCCAATATAATTCACAACTGCAAAGGATTCAGCGCCGGCATCTCCATAATAATGTATGAAAGTCAGATTAAAAACCCAAGTGCTCACTGCTGTGGCAACAGAGGTAATCCCTTCTGAACAACCGTTATAGAGTAATTTCCCAAGTAAATTCCAACTAAACTCACCCTCTAAGACATTTACGTCAGATTTTTTCGTGAACATAGGCTTTATATTGATAAAAAAGCCCAAAGAATAGGATAGTCCTGTTGCAAGTGCTGCCCCAATCATTTTCAAATCATAAACAACAATAAATAAATAGTTAAAAGCTATATTTCCTACCACTCAAACAATACTAGCAATCAGAAAAAGCTGTGGTTTCCCAATAATTCTGTTGGTAAATGCAAACAGCATGTAAAACATCACAAGTGGAGAAAATATCGCTATTATACGAATATATTCACTTGTTCCTCGCAATAAACCATCACTCGCTCACAAAAATCTAGCAAAAAGGTCGCTAAATAGTCCTGCAGAGAACACCAATAAAAAAGAACAAACGAATAGTGGAACGCAACAAGAACGATAGATATCTTTTGCTTTTTTCAAGTCTCCAGTGCCAAGAGATCGCCCAATAAACGCAGTCCCTCCAATACTGATTACCAGCGCAATTCCCATAACTATTTGTAAAAAAGGGGAAGCGATACTGGCACTTGCCATAGCACTTTCACCAATGTAATTCCCTAAAAACAAACCGTCGATAATTCCTTGCATCCCTGTAATAACCATCGCGATAATGGAAGGAATGACTATTTTTAGGAACAATTCCCCCATCGAATCGGTTCCTAAATTAAGATTACCATCCTTCTCGCCCTCAATCTCAAGCCTTCTTTCTTCTTCCATTTCAATCTCCTATTCTATCGGAATTCCACTTGCTTTATTTCACTAAATATGGTATAATCTATCCATTGATCCATATATATTTTGGCAGATATCCTAGCCACAATAAACGAAAGAAGGTCCCACAATGATGACTGTAAAAATGATTTTACTCGATTTAGACGGCACACTGCTCAATAGCAAAAAAGAGGTTTCCAGCGCAAACTTCGATGCTTTATCCAAAATGGCAGCCCAAGGGACCTATATCGTCCCTTGCACAGGTCGCTTCTTCAAAGCGATTCCAGATCAAGTGAGAAATCTCCCCTTTGTGCGCTACTGTATCACCATCAACGGTGCTGAAGTCTACGATAAAGAAACCGACACCACTCTGCGCCAAGAGGCCCTTACCACAGAGCAAAGCCAATCTATTTTTCGTTATTTAGACAAGATCGATGGCATTTACGACTGTTTTCATAATGGTTCAGCCTGTATGAGTGAGCAGCATTACCAAAATATCGACAAATACCTCACCAGTCCCTCAGCAAATTCTTTGGTCAAAGCAACCCGTACCACCGTACCAAATCTTCACAAAGCCGTCGAGGAATGGGGGGATGGAGTACAAAAAATTCAAATTTTCTTGGGTAATACATCCGAACAAACTGAAATTATGAGCAAAATGGTGGCTGATTTTCCAGATATGAGCATCTCTACCTCCACCGATTTCAACATCGAAATCAACAACAATCAGTCGGAAAAAGGACTTGGTTTGCTCTGGCTTGCACAGCACCTTAATATCGATCCAGCCCACACCATGGCATTTGGCGACCACAGCAACGACCTCGGTATGTTGGCACGAGCCGGAACCGGCGTGGCAATGGGCAACGGTATTCCAGCCGCCAAAGAAGTGGCAGATTATGTCACCGAAACCAACGATCAAGATGGCATCGCTAAGGCTCTCGCCCACTTCAATCTCATCTAATCACAAATAATCTCAAAAAGTCGGGAAAGATATTTCATTCCCGACTTTTTTCTTTACTATTTGATAGTTCACTGGGTCGACAAGCCAAGTACTTGTGCCCATTTCTCCTCATTAACGGGAATTCCAAGGGATAACCCTTCGGCTCGACACGCCATTTCTCGCTCCCCGGGGTAGCGGACCTCTCCCCCCTCTTCCACTGGAATCGAGCTTTTAAGGTCACGGATAATTTCCTCTACAATGGCATCGGTTCGTGCAGAATCATGGAATTTATAGGCATCAATGGCAATCATGACCTGTGAAGCACCAGATTCCGTCTCAAAAGTCCCAATTTTGCCCACTGAATTACCGTCCGTAAGCACAGTACCGATCAAATCGAGAAGAATAGAAAGTCCACTCCCCTTCCAGTATCCCATGGGTAGGACACGCCAGGTTTCTTCGATAGAAGAGGGATCTGTGGTAAGATTCCCCTCTTTATCATACCCACCTGGGACTGGAAGTTGCTCGCCACTAAGCCGTGTGGTCTCAATTTTACCGTAGGAAAATTGTGATAATGCACAGTCCACCACGACATGATTACCGTCACTTTTAGGAACCGAAAAAATCACAGGATTATTGCCAATTTTGCAATCTTTTCCACCCCAAGCAGGCATATTTGGCATGGTATTCGACCAACAAATCCCAATACACCCAAGGTCAGCCGCCAAACGTCCATAGGTACCACCACGCATCCAGTGGTTGCTATTTCCAAGCGCAACCAATCCAATTCCGTGAATTTTTGCAAGTTCACAAGCTCTTTCCATCGCTTTTTTAGCGTTGAGGGGACCAAACCCTCGATGGCCATCCCAACGTTCCAAGGCACCCATGGATTGCTCACAAGTGGCGACCATCGAAGGGTCGATAGCTCCTTTATCTAAATAATCAACCACAACAGGAAAGCGATTTAGACCATGACTTTCAATCCCATCCAGGCTATTTTGGGTGAAAATAGTGGCTGCTGCCTTCGCATCTTGGGCTATAAACCCTCGACTAAGTAAAATTTTCTCAAAAAGATTGCTCATTTCCTCATAACTGACACGTTTCATCCTATTCTCCATTTCTCGTAATATGATTTTCTAACAAATGATTCCAGTAAAGTATACCATAAAATCACGAAACTCGCAACTCATTTGCAAACAATTAACGTAAATACTTCCACTCAGATTAAATTTACTCATTCTATCACAGAAACAGGAAAAAAGGCAAGAGAAACTTCCTCTCTCTCACTTTATTTCAGAAAAACAGCCCTCAGAATTTATCTGAAGGCTGTTTCTACAATTTCAAAGTTACCGTCTACCTCCACCCATTTCAGGTGTCATTCCAGGGGTCATTCCTGCAGTGATATCACCTTGATTTCCGCCTATGCCACCCATGTTAGACTGTCCTCCACCATAAAGCAGGGTATCTAGGACAATGGTTTGGGTTTGGCTTCCCATGGTCAAGGTATAGGTCTCCCCTACCACTAAATCTGGGCTACTCAAAGTCACAGCTTGGTAGGCTTTCACTGGCATAAAGTCAGCAATCACAGTCCCTTGACTATCGGTTAAGGTGATTTGTCCCTCTTGCATGGCTGATAGTTGCACTAAAATGCTGCCCTGAGTCGATCCACTATCAAAATTTTGCAAGGTTGCACTGTTACTACCCGTCGCAAAGAAGGTTCCACCCGTAATAAGGGATGTTCCATTAGAATCGAGTGCCGTATCACGTTGATCCGTGGTACTAGAGATCAAAATAGCTCCACCCGTGATTAAAATATTACCATTCGAGTCTAAACCGTCACCTTCAGCATTACTATCAATGGTAATCTGCCCACCCGAAATATTCATTGAAATAGAACTATCATTAGGGTCGAGAGAGGTAGAAGCAGCATTGATTCCGTCATCTCCGGCGTACATATCGATGATACCACCTAAAATATACACTCTTTGTCCTTCAATTCCCTCAAAACAGGTCAAAATATCAATATTACCACCCGAAATGACGGTGTCCCAGTTGGCATGAATGGCATCATCTCCAGTAGAAAGGGTATAATCGCCATCAAAAATGGCAAGGATACTATCGCTGTGCATACTATCATCATAGCAATCTAAAATGAAAGTTCCCCCAAATAATCGCATTTCTCCAACAGATTTGAGACCTTTTGTACTTGGAAGGTCCTCTTCCTCTCCCTCAACCACGAAAGTTTGATTCGTAGTTGACATACCAGGGCGTCCCCCTTGCATGCCAAAGTTAGTATTGCTTGCAGCCACTTTAATGGGAGCTGCATCACTCCCTCCACAGGTGGTTATATCGAAAATTCCATCCAAAATCTCTAGAAAACCACCGGCATCCAAGCCATCTTGCTCTACTTTCAGCGTAAAAGTCCCGTTTAGAATATAAATATTCCCTTTTTCAAGATTTGTACTGTGCTCGCAGTGTAGTCCATCTTTTTGCGCTGTAATATCAAAGACGCCATCTGCAATGGCGATACCATCGTTGGCATCCATACCATGATCATCAGCCGTAATATGGTAGGTGCCACTTGTGATGGTAAGCTCATCTTTCGCCACGATTCCAGCTCCATTTTCTACGTCGATAGTCAGGGTTCCCTCGCCATTTAAAGTGAGATCACTGCGTGAAAAAATCCCTCCATCTGCTTCAGCATCCTCAGAAATTTTCGCAGAAATAAAGTTCTTCGACCCCTCCATCATGGTGATAAAAACCTTATCTGCATTAGCTACATGGATAGGAGCCGCACTCGAACAACTTAGGGAAACCCCATCTAAAACCAGTTGCGCCTTTGCCGTATCATCTTCCATTTCCACCAATACTTGACCATCAGAGAGCGAACCTGTGAGGATATAGGTTCCTTCTTGCGTAATCGTGACTGTAGAACCCGAAATACTCACCCCATCTCCATCAGAAGTGATGGAATTCCCCGAAAAAGTGAGAGTGACAGGGCTATCAGAGTCCAGCTCCGTGCGATAGTCTCGATCCGAGAAAAATTCCTCTGGTGAGATCCTTTGGGTGCTAATATTCAAATTTTCTGGGATTTGCACCTCAATTTCAGGGGTTATCGTTGGAATCACCACGTCCTCAGGTGGATTTCCACTTTCACAACCTACGAGGAGCAGTGTGAGCAAGGTCGTGCTCGCTTGAATCAATCGTATCATATAGTATCTCCTTTTTTATTTCAGTATAGCACGACAAAATTAAATGAACTTAAAATTTTACAAACGAATCTTTCACGACTTTTTTAACATAATCTAAATTATTATTCTCCAATACATTGGTAAACTTCAACGCAAATAGTTTGAAAAATGACGATAAATAGAAAAATCCTCCTCTAATGAGGAGGATTGAGCGAAATTCTAATTTTTCTGTTCCACAATTCGAACTGCAGTACCGTAAGCCATGACTTCTGCAGCCCCTTGCACAATTGCAGAGGTAGTATAGCGAACATTAACAACAGCATCTGCCCCGATTTTCATCGCTTCGGTCACCATTCTTTTGGTCGCAATGGCACGTGCTTCGTTCATCATTTCAGTGTAGGAGCTCAATTCACCACCCACCAAAGTCTTAAACCCTTGTGTGATATCTTTTCCCATATGTTTACTTTGAATGGTACTCCCCTTCACAAGGTTTATCATTTCAAGCTCTTTTCCTGCAATGTAATCAGTATTGACTAATATCATCTTCTTCTCCACTCCTTATTTCATCTATTCTTTTTTTCGTAACATAAATCATGGTCACAAACGAGCCAACGAGGGTCACCCCACTCAGCACAACCACAATGATGTGAGAGGAGCTCAATGCCAAGCCTAATAATCCCATAAAGATATAGAAACAAGCGCTCACTCCAATGAAGTAGGTCGTAAATATTTTCTTTTTCATCGAACATCCTCCCTACTAAAAAATTATATGATTCATTTTACCATAGCGACACACAAAAGTCAAGTAATTCCCAGCTTGGTTCTAGAATTTGACAACAGGAGTAAACTAGTATATACTGATTAAATAAATCAAACTCTGGAGGATTATATGCAGAGAAACACCAAAAAAATCAACAAAAAAGTGCTCATCGCACTTCTATTACTCTCTTTATTCGCATTTGACGTACGACTCAAAGTGGTCCAGCACACATTCGAAACCCCAAAAGTCGATTCCCCCATTTGCATTGCGCTCGTGGCAGATTTGCACGGTTGTTACTACGGAAAACAGCAAAAAACCTTGATCAATGCCATCAACGATGCAAATCCAGACGTAATTTTACTCGCAGGAGACCTTTTCGATGATGGAATCTCCTATCAAAATGCCGAGATATTTTTAGCAGGAATCGCTGAATATCCCACCTATTATGTCACAGGAAACCACGAATATTGGTCGCATGAGGTGGAAGTAATTCTAGATATTGTGGAGTCCTATGGTGTTGCAATTTTAGATGGGGAACAGGATTTATTCGAAATAAATGGTGAAGCCATCGCCATCGCAGGCATTTCTGACCCAGACAAGGCCCTCTGTACCCAAGATAAAACCCCTTTCTCCGACGAATTAGCCGAATTAGGGGGTAATATCAACGAGGAACTCTATACCATACTGCTCTCTCATCGACCAGAACGCATTGAAGAATATTTACAATATCCATTCGATTTAGCCCTCTCAGGGCACGCTCATGGAGGACAATGGCGAATTCCATTCCATATTAATGGTGTTTTCGCACCAAATCAGGGAATTTTCCCACAGTATGCAGGTGGTTTATATCAATTCGAGGATATGAACTTCATCGTCAGCCGGGGGTTAGCTCGGGAATCCACCCTAGTACCTCGCATTTTCAATCGCCCCGAACTAATTTTCATCCAATTAACCTAGCCACGCTCTAAAATCTGCCCCTAAAGCTCTGTTGGAATAGTATTTTGCTTGGTCAGACTTATTTCAAGATTTCCGTTTCGACAACGCAGTTCATCAATAAAATCCTTCTCGCTCATCCCATCTCGTAGTTCTAAATCATAGGTTAATTTAAATAAACTTCCCATGCTAGTGGTTTTCACTCCCACAAGTGTGACGAAATTCGTAAATTTATCGAAAATATCATCATAAATAGTGGTATAATCAAGGTGTTCCGGCATCGTGATCAGCAGAGTGCGATGGGTCTTTTTTCTCTCTCCAAAACTGCTTGCAGACAGCCCCACATTCACAAGGGATAGCAGCAGTGCAAAGATAAGCCCAAAGGCTAGATAGCCAAGCCCAGCAGCAAGCCCAGCCCCCATTGCGAGAAAAATTGCGCTGATTTCCTTCGCCGTCCCAGGAACCGACCGAAACCGAATCAAACTAAAGGCACCAGCCACAGCAACGCCGGTCCCCACGCTGCCATTGACCATTAAAATCACCATCGCAACAGCTGCTGGAAGGGTGGTAAGTGTCATAAAAAAACTCTTGGTATATTTGGTTTTATAGGTGTAAAAACCAGCCACTATAAGCCCTGAGATCAATGCCACAAAGAGGCAAAATCCAAACTGAACAGGGTCAATATAAACGCTATCTGCATTATCTAAAACACTCGAAAAAATCAACTCACGCAATGGCACTGTCACCTCCTAATGATTTAGGTAATAAAATTTCACGATAAGCTGTCCCATACTTTGAAAAAGAGCTTCGATAAATCTTTTCTTGAGCAAAAAACTCCAGTAACCACGAGGGTAACCCCTCCCCTGTTTTCACTTCAAGCAACACTTCATCTCTTCCAATCACACGGGTACCACCATTATTTTCTTGCTGATAAATATCGCTCTGTTCGCATCGAATATTTCCATCAAATGTCATCCTGAAATCTTTATTTTCCACTCCGTAATAGGCTTCTCGTTCATACCCTAAAAAGAGTGCAGGTGCCAAATTCTGATAAAAATCCATGAAATAATCCAGTTCTTTTGTGATTTGACCCTCTTCATTTTGTGGTAAAGGGAGTTGCTGCTCGAAATATCCTCTCGTTTCCCCCCACGAGCGCTTAATACGACGTTTGTAAACCACGCCCTTATATTTCTTTTTTAATTCAATATAAATAGGGGTTTTATCTGTACGTGCGCCATACCACCGCACACGTAATTTTTCCTTATATACAGGTTTTTCAAGGGAGCGACGTATCAGCAAAAAATCAGCAGTATCAAAGTATATATTATTGATTGTGTGTTTGCCAAATTGATCTAATTTCATGTGCGACGCCATCGCAAGCTTGAGGTGTGCATATTGCTGCGATGAAATGCGATATTTATATTCATATCTTGCAAATGTTTGTTGTGACATATCATTTCTCCTCACATTTTATAATCATAGTGTAACACTCTAACTTTAAGTCTACTTAAAATCCCTCTTTCTCTGCAAAAATTTCTAAAAAACACTCAAACGACGTGCAACACCGCTCTTACATCATGAAAACAAACTCCAATTCGCAAGTACAGAAGATAAAGATCAATTCCATAAAATCAAAATCCCCTACCGACCTTACAGGTCCATAGGGGATTTCTAGCACGTATCAAATACTCTAAAATAGATGTTGCATCACAGCGACCATTGCAAACTTTTCATCTGTAGCTCAATCATATTCGCATAATCTCCCTGTTTTTTCAACAATTCGATATGATTTCCTTGTTCAGTCACATGCCCCTCTTTGAGTAGGATAATCTGATTCGCCCCTGCAATAGTACGCATTCTATGCGCAATTACTAGCACAGTTTTCCCCTCGGTGAGCTTCTTAATTGCTTGCTGAACAGCTGTTTCACTTTGAATATCAAGGGAAGATGTCGCCTCGTCGAGTAAAATAATAGGTGCATCTTTTAGCAACGCACGCGCAATAGAAATGCGTTGTCGCTCCCCTCCTGAAAGGGAAAAACCATTTTCACCAATAAAAGAATGGTAGCCTTCGGGTAATTTCTCGATAAATTCGTGGCAATGTGCCGCTTTCGCCGCAGCAATGGCCTCTTCATCTGTAGCACCTTGCCGACCAATTTTGATGTTTTCCATCACGGTATTATTAAATAACGTCACATCTTGAAAGACGATGGAAATCCTTTTTAACAAGGTTTCAGGGTCAATTTCACTGATATTTTCTCCCCCGATCGTAATCCTTCCTTGCGAACAATCCCAAAACCGAGAAGCTAGTTTAAGTGCTGTAGATTTTCCTCCCCCTGAAGGACCTACAAGAGCAGTAATCTCCCCTTGTTTCGCCGTGAAACTGCACCCGTTTAGGACCTTCTCGCCTTCATTATAAGAGAAATTCACATCCTCAAAGACAATATCAAAGTTTTCAGGCTCGAAATTTTCTCTACCTGTCTGTAGTGGGGTTTGTTCAAGCTCTTTCATCCGATCAATACTCAAAAAGGAGTGAAACATAGCAGCAGTGTTAATCAGTGCCCCTGCAAGAGGGTCAAAAAAGCGTGTCACAATCACCATAAATGCCAAAAACGTGAACAAATCCACCTGACTTTGTGTGAGTAACACTACACCTGTCAGTGTCGCCGTCGCCACCCCCAGTTTCAAAATCATCTGTGCAATGGTCACAGGAAGCCCCATGCCAAGCTCTCCCATCATCGAAGATTTTTCGAATGCCACAAGCTGTTCTAGCAACAATTCTTTATGAGCATTTTGACGTAAATTCGATTTAATATCTTTGCTATTTTCGATACATTCAGTGATTTTATCATCATACGAAAGTCGAATATCAAGGGATTTCTGACCAAAACTGCGTTGGAATTTTCGAGTATAAACACATAAGAAAAATGAAACAGGAACCACCCACAAAGTTGCAAGTGCCATTTGCCAGTGAAAACAAAACATGCCAACAGAAATGATCAAAGTGGAGGCAATTGTCCCAAAAAGTGGAGGCATAAAATGCGAAAAGGTATGTTCGAGCTCTGTTGCGTCCTTCATAATGGTCGAAGTCACATCACTAAGGTCCTTTTTCCCAAAAAATGAAAGTGGCAGTTTCCGCATAGTTTCTGCTAATGTAATTCGTTTTGTCGCACTCTCCTCATAGGCAGATTGATAACTGTGATTATAGGCAAAATAGAAGGAAATATAGATCAAAGATACGAAAACTAGTGCATAAATTACGTAAGTTAAAATCGAAAAGGTTGGATGTATTCCAGCCAAAACTGGGTCTAAACTATCAAATAAAAACAGGTAAATGAGTGCACTACTACACATTAAAATAATATTATTGATCGCAGTCCATAGCCCTGCTTTGATTAAATCGTTGGTACCTTTTTCACTCAGTGCCAAACTTGCTCTTAATTTATCTTTCACAGAACTTCCTCCTCTGTCCAGACGAATGCACGATTGTACTCTTCCCACATCTCGAAATATTTACCCTTTTTCGCTAATAATTCCTCATGTGAACCCTGTTCTTGTATCTTTCCTTGCTCAATGAGAAGAATTTTATCTGCATTTTGCACAGTTGAGAGCCTGTGTGCAATCATAAGTACTGTTTTATTTTTAGATAATTCCGACATCGCAAGCTGAATTTCATGTTCATTTTCTGGATCAGTAAAGGCAGTAGCCTCGTCAAGTAACAGGATGGGTGCATCCTTCAAAACAGCTCTCGCAAGAGCGATTCTTTGAGCTTCTCCTCCTGATAAATAGACCCCTTTCGCCCCTACTTTTGTATGAATTCCATCAGGTAATTTTGCAATAATGTCCTCACAACGTGCAAGTTTCAGTGCATTCGCGACTTGCTCTTCGCTTGCATTAGGTCGCCCTTCACGCACATTATCCAAGATACTGGACTTATATAAATTCGTATTTTGAAACACAAAAGAAATACTTTCCATAATATCAGATTCCGAGATATTTTTCACATCAACTCCACCAATGAAAATGGTTCCAGCTCCAACATCCCAAAACCGTGGAATCAGGGTCGCAATGGTAGACTTCCCACCTCCAGAAGCCCCCACAAGAGCAACAATTTCACCTTGCTTGACTTTGAAATTGATCTCAGAAACAGCATCTTGTTTGGCATCAGGATAGCGAAAGCTAACCCCTTGGAATTCGATTTCATGGGTAGATGGTTTCACGGTTTGCGTAGGATAAGAGAGAGGTTTTTGCGATAATAATTCATTAACACGATCCAGTGCGTCAGTAGCAAGCTGGGTATGTTGTGACACCCACATCACTTTCATCATCATATTGATATAAATTGGCACTAAAAATATATAAAATAACACATCTAAGAAGAAAGCTTTGGGATCAGCTGCGAATGGAAATAACCCAATTCCGCCAAAAACCATCACCAACGAAACGGTTGTGAGCAGGGTTTGAAAGGTCACCATAGGAACACGACAGTGGTTCGTATAGGCTATCACATACTCACGATAGGTCATAATCACCTGATGAAACCGTTTAAAGGAATAAATGGTCTGACCAAATGTTTTGACCACAGAAATTCCACGTACATACTCTACAGCTTCATTATTCATACTTTCAAGGGAACTTTGATAACTCGCAATGCGCTCTGCATAGCCCTTGCCCATGGTCATAGACATCGCCACCATCGAGAGCACTAATGACAGCAAACTAAGGAGCCCCATACGCCAATCAAAGACAAAAATGAGGACCATCACGACGATTGGAGTGAGAAAAGCTCCCACCATATCTGGTAGTTGGTGAGCAAGGTAATTTTCTGTACTAGAGGCTGCATCACTGATTGTACGTCGCAATTTCCCACTTCCAGACTCTTGAAAATATCCGAGTGGAAGGGACATTAAATGGGACATTGTTTGAAATTTCATGTTTTTCGCTACAGAAAACGCCACTTTATGGGTACATAATAGTGCGATACAATAGAGTAGTAAACTCACAATCGCAACCACAATCGAGGAATAAATGTAAGTTCTAAGTGTTTCGGTCATCACTATATCTGGGTACATGGTCACGACCTCTCTCACCCCAAACCATAGAAATATAACTGGGAGCATCAGCCCCACTGCGCTTACAGCAGAAAGCGTTAGCCCAAGCAACATGAAAGCTTTCCCCTTTGGATCATAGACCAAAAGTTCCGCTAAAAGACTCCGTTTTTCCTTCTTCTTTTCTTTGATTTTATCGCTCATAATGTCTCCTTCACAGATTAGTTTAGTATAACTATCAAATTATACCACTGATACGCTTCTCTGTCAAGCAATTCGCATATAAAATCATTTAAAATAGTTTTCATACCTTTCTAACTCGAATTTTGGATACAAAAGATATTTGACGAGCCTCGAAGCAGGTCATTTATTTTGAGATATTTTTATTCCCCACCACGGATTTCAGCTCCACTTTCAACTCCACAATTCCCCCATCTGGTGAGGTTGCAGTCACTTTTCCTCCATGATTTTTCACTAACCTTTTCGCTGCTGAAAGTCCTAATCCAAAGCCACCAGTTTCACTATTTCTCGAACTTTCCTCCCGATAAAAGCGTTCGAACCACTTGTCATAGTTACCTTTTTCAATATTCTCTCCTCGGTTCATAACGCTCAAAATAATCCATTGTTTTTCTTGTTTCAGTCGTAATGTGACATCACTATTTTCCACACTATATTTTACAGCATTTTCTAACAAAATATCCAATAGTTGTCTCATAGCCGATATTTCACCACAAAACGAAATATTTTCCTGCACTTGTAGCACTAACCTTCTCTCCTTTTGCTCGCAAATTACTCCAAACTGTTCTGCAGATTCCAGTACTAGTTTGCTCAAAGAAAAGGTTTCAAACTCACCTTTAACAACCTCTTCTTCCAGCTTTGCGAGAGATAATAAACGATGAATTAATAGGGTGAGTTTTTCAATTTGTCGATGACTACTCTCAGTCCAATCCGAGGATCCATGTTCAAGTTCTATCACCTCAGTATTCGCTTTTACAATAGCGAGTGGAGTTTTCAATTCATGACTCATATCTGTGATAAATGCCTTTTGACGTGCATAAGTTTCCACGATAGGCGCAACCGCTTTTTTCGATAAAAGGTGTAACAATACTAAAACGCAAACCAATGAAATCCCACATATGATCACACTTGCAATTAAAAACGAACGAAAGAAATATAAATCCTCACTTATATCAACAAAAATATAGGTAGTTGCACCAGACTCTGTCAAAAAACTATCAAATCGATAACTGTCAACCGTCCCTCTCTCCTCCTCTTTTTCGTAAGCATGACGACTCATCGCAACAGCTTGTTCAGGATTGATGCGACTAATTCGAGAAGTATCAATCTGCCCCACTTCTCCCGAAGGTGTGAAACTCACCGTGAAAAAACGTGTTGTGAAGGGGGCTTCCTCCAGTACACGATCCGACATAATCCCAGAGTTTTCAAAATCGTGTTGGATAGGTGGCGCACCATTTTCATTTTCGAGTGGTGGTAATCCACTCTCACGATCATGTGGCTGAGGAAAAGTACCATCATTATTTGCAATAATCGCAAGAATTTCTTCCACTCTTAGCTCAACTTGCAAAAAATTGACAAAATTTGCAACTACAACAATACACGAAAGTACCACAAATACCACCGAAAAAGAGAGCCTTACAAACTTCTGACGCAGCGTAAATTCGAGGTGATTCACCTTTTTATTCATGTGGTTTTTCCTCCAAAGAATACCCCAGATTTCGGCTAGCTTTTATTTGAATATTACTGGAAATTGACTGTAATTTCTTGCGTAAATACGAAATATAGACCCACACAACATTAATTTCAGTCTCACTATCATATCCCCAGATTTTTTCCATAAACCGTTCCGACGATATGAGAGAATCCCCACCAATCATCAACATTTCCAGCATTTGAAACTCTTTATTTGCTAATTTCACCTCTCCAGTTGGTGTTGCGAGAGAAAAAGTGGCACGATTTAAGGTGAGATTCCCTCTAGATAAAATTGGAGTACCTCCTTCATCATGGTTTCTTGTCATGGCACGAATTCTTGCAAGTAATTCCTTGGTTTCAAATGGTTTTGTTAGATAGTCATTCGCACCAAAATCTAATCCACTCACTTTATCATCAACATCACTTTTTGCCGTCAACAACAAGACTGGAACTTGGTTACCCTTTGCCCGAATTTCCTTCAAAACTGAAATTCCATCTAATTTTGGCATCATGATATCTAAAATCACACCATCATAGTTCTCCATTTCTAGATAATCGAGCGCCTCTATCCCATCAAAAACAGCATCCACCGAATAATTACTGTGTTTTAATAGTACTACAAGTGCTGCTGATAATTCTTTTTCATCCTCACAGAGCAATAATCTCATAAAATCCCCTCCCTATTCTTAAATAATAACACATAAATATTAATTCAACTTAAAAATAATCATAGCCCTAAAAGGTTCTAAATGATAATATTTCAATAGGTCATAATTTTCGAAAAAAGTCTCCGTTTTATCAGGATAAGGATTCCATAAATTCAAGGATGAACTCCACAGTCTGCGCTTGCTGCTCCTCCCAAGAAATTTCAGCGTCAGGATCCCCCTTTTGCTTGCCATAATTACCAAATTGAGCATGATTTCCACCTGGAATTACCCTGATATTTTCAGTATACTGAATGGATTGTGCGATACTCTCTTCAAGCGAGCCGTGAATGGTAAGGGTTTTCTCCACTGGAAAATCACTATAGAGGTAAGAACCCAATAAAATCAGTCCATGTACCAGTGTATTGTGCTCTGCAGCGACACTCGCCATGATGCCACCTAAAGAGTGTCCAGCTCCGC
>JAWXUK010000005.1:0-33558 GCA_044432785.1 Eubacteriales bacterium
CCGAGGGAGAGGCAGGGGAGGACGTAACTTCGGGCGGATCCATCGAATAGCGTGGGGAAGAAATCGAAGACCGTGCCGGCGAAGACATACATCAGCAGGGTTGCAACCACGAAGGTCGGGGTGGAGATGCCCAAGGTACAGAGGACACGCAGACCACTATCGGTACCGTTGCCACGGTTATAGGCAGCAATACAGCCGATGGGGACCCCGACGCAGATTGCCCATGCGAGGGCGCAGATGCCGATCTTTGCCGAGACCGGGAACATGTCACGGATGATATTGGTGACAGCGTAGTTTTTTTGCATCTTAATGGAGACACCTAGATCCCCTTGGACGAGGTTTCCGAGGTATTTTCCGAGACGGATGTGGAGGGGTTGGTCGAGCCCATATTTTTCGTTGAGGGCTGCGATAACTGCATCCGAAGGGCTTTTTTCCGAGAGCCATGGGTTTCCTGGGACGGCATCTGTGAGCAAAAAGGTGATACATGTTACCATTAGTATTGTAAATATCGCCATACAGATACGTTTTAAAATGAACTTAGCCATAATATTATCCTGCTTTCTTTTGAATGGGGAGAGGGTGGCATCCCACATTTTAAGTTAAAAATTAACATTAATTTTATCCTATTTTTGGAGAAATGTCAAGGAAAAAAATAAATAGATGACCAAAATGAATTGAAGATAACAGATATTTTCACGAAATTGATTGACAGATTTTGCGAGGTTGTGTATCATGAAAGGATAAAGAGTGGATACTAGAACGAAGTAGAAGGAGGTGGAATGATGTCTTGTGGGAGAGTGAAGGATTGCCCCTGTCCTAAGACAACCTGCCCAAATCATGGGATTTGCTGTCAATGCGTGGTCAAGCATAAAAATACCGATAGTTTACCATTTTGTCTATTTTTAGACAATGGAGGAGATAAATCCGTAACAAATTATTATAAAAAATTGAAGGAACGTTTTGGGGATTAGGAATGTACCAGAGGAGGTTTTCGGATGGAATACAGCTATGATTTTTTTGAGAAAAGCGCAAAATATGTCCTGTCAAAGGTGGATTTTAAGCCAGAAATTGCCATTGTCTTAGGGTCGTGCTTGGGAGGGCTTGCAGAGGAAATCGAGGATCCTGTTGTGGTGGAATATCAAGATATTCCCAATTTTTTGCTCTCGACGGTGGACTCCCATGCTGGGAAATTGATTTTAGGGACACTATCTGGGAAAAAAGTGGTCTGTATGTCGGGGCGATTTCACTATTACGAGGGGTACGACTTCGAGCAACTGGTCATTCCCATTCGTGTGTTTCACTGCATGGGTGTGGAAAAAACCATCCTGACAAATGCAGCCGGCGCGATCAATGCGAGCTATCGTCCTGGGGATGTGATGGTGATCAAAGGGCACATTAAACTTTGGGGAGGAAGCCCTCTTCGAGGGAAGAACGTTGAGGAATTTGGGCCTCGTTTCTTTGATATTAGCGATATGTATCGCAAAAATCTGCGTGCCATTGCGTTGGAGTGCGCAAAAGATTCGGACCTTAAGGTCCATGAGGGGACCTACTACTATACATCTGGCCCACAATTTGAATCCCCTGAAGAGATCAATGCCATGCGAATTTTAGGGGCTGATGCAGTGGGGATGTCTACCGTGACCGAGGCGCTGACGGCAGCACACTGCAATATGCCACTCCTTGCGCTATCGCTTTTGACCAATATGGCGGCTGGGGTGCTAGATCAGCCGGTCACCACGGAGGAAGTGGATGAAACTGCAGATCAATCTGCCCTGAAATTGCGTGCCTATGTGCGTGATATTGTGGCACATTTTTAAGAAAAGAGGGGATAAGGATGTATCGTGCCGATCAAGATCTTGCATTTATGCTACAATATGAGAATGTTGCGTGGTATGAGAAAGGGAAGGTTCGTATTTTAGACCGTAGAGTCTATCCTGCTCGTGTGGAGTTTGTGGAATGTTCCACCCATCAAGAGGTGATGGGTGCGATTCGTGACATGGTGACACAGAGTGCAGGGCCATATACTGCAGCCGGGATGGGGATGGCGCTTGCAGCTTACGAGTGTCGCACCATGTCACACGAGGGGCAACTTGCCTATCTTGCCGATGCCTCGCACACCATTGCAAATGCACGGCCGACCACGGCTACTCGCATGAAACTGATCACCGAGAGCTGTCGGGAAGCCATTCAAATTGCCCTCGCATCTGGCAAGGATGGCAGTGAGGCAGCTGTGGTGCGAACGGTGGAGATGAATAACAGTCGCTATGATAAAATTGGAAAAATTGCAGAGTATTTGGTGGATATGTTCCCGAAAAAAGGGAATATTATGACGCAATGTTTCGGTGAGACCATTGTGGGGCAGATGTGCAAGGTGGCGAAGGGGCGTGGGTATGAGCTGTCCTTTTATTGTCCTGAAACACGTCCCTATTTTCAGGGGGCGAGGCTCACTGCGAGCGTTATTCATGATCAAGGGTTTCCTGTAACTGTGATTACTGATAATATGCCAGCTTGGGTGATGAAAACCGAAAAAATTGATGCTTTTACCTCGGCTGCAGATGCCATTTGTTTGGATGGTCATGTGGTGAATAAAGTGGGGACCTTTCAAATTGCGCTTGTGGCAAATGGAATGGGTGTGCCCTATTTTGCGACGGGAGCACCCGACCCTGGTCACCCTACCATTGATACGGTACATATCGAGATGCGTGACCCTGATTTTGTGCTGCAAGCTATGGGAGTGCGCACTGCAATGGATGGGGTTTCGGGCTATTACCCCTCTTTTGACGTCACCCCTCCTCATCTAGTGAGCGCTGTGGTGACCGATGATGGTGCCTATTCTCCTTATGATTTGCACCGTTATTTTAAGAGTGGAAATGTGGGGGAATATTAAAATAAGCACAACTTTTAAGCAAAAGTTGTGCTTATTATTAAGCGAATTTATTTATAGAACCACACCATCTTTGAAAATACTGATTTCTCGGTAGCCGTTTTCTTCGGTTTTGGTTTGCTTGCCACTGGCGATTTCGATGACCAAGGAGAGGAGATTTTCTGCTGTTTGGTCGATGGTATCACCGAGGGTGATGCCTCCTGTGTTGAAGTCGATCCAGTTGGATTTTTTCTCGAAGAGAGCATTGTTGCTGCTGAGTTTCATGGTGGGTGCTGGTGAGCCGAAGGGGGTGCCACGTCCTGTGGTGAAGAGGATGACGTGTGCCCCTGCAGCGGTCATAGCAGTGGAGCTGACCAAATCGTTGCCAGGTCCACTTAGCATGTGCAAGCCACGTTTGGTGATCTGGTCGCCATATAAAATGACCTCGACGATGGGGGCAGTACCACCTTTTTGGACACATCCGAGGGATTTGTCCTCTAGGGTGGTGATGCCACCTTTTTTGTTCCCTGGACTTGGGTTTTCGTAGACCACTTGGTCGTGACTTGTGAAATAATCTTTGAAGCCTTCGATCATATCGACGGCCTTTTGAAAGACCTCAGGACTGACACATCGGTTCATGAGCATCCCCTCTGCGCCGAACATTTCGGGGACTTCGGTGAGGACGGTGGTCCCCCCTCGGGCGATGAGTTTATCACTAAAGGCGCCGACGGTGGGGTTGGCTGTGATGCCAGAGAGTCCGTCGCTACCTCCACATTTCATTCCGATGATGAGTTCACTCACTGGAATTGGTTGACGGGAGAATTTTCCGACATAGTTGGCGAGCTCGTGAAGGAGCTTCTCTGCCTCCTCGAATTCATCCTCGACGGCTTGGCATTCGAGGAATTTGATACGGTTATCGTTCCATGTGCCAAGTTCTTCCTTGAAGCCCTCCATGGTGTTGTTCTCGCAACCCAATCCCAAAATGAGGACACCCCCTGCATTTGGGTGGTTTGCGAGGGCAGCGAGGAGTTTGCGTGTTTGGGCATGGTCCTCCCCCATTTGGCTACAACCAAATGGGTGGGGGAAGCTATAAAGTCCCTCGATATTGCCTACGGCAAGGGTGGGAGCGAGGTCACGCACTAATTTATCTGCCACGCCGTTGACACAGCCAACGGTGGGGATGATCCATATTTCGTTGCGTGTGGCAGCTCTGCCATCTTCACGGAGGAACCCTTGGAAATTTTCGGGCTCGATAGGGGCAAGGTCGGCTATTTCGGCATGGTATTGATAGTCGGAGGCCTCGCTTAGTCCTGTTTTGGTGTTATGGACATGAACCCAAGTGCCTACAGGGATTTCGGTGGTTGCTGTCCCGATAGGGAAGCCGTATTTAAGCACTCCCTCCCCTTTTTTGATGGGGGAGATCGCCATTTTGTGGCCTTGCTCGATGGGTTCGGTGGGGGTGTAGGTGGTACCGTCGATGACCACCGATTCTCCGATCGCTACGGCAGAAAGTGCCACAGCTACGTTATCGTTTGGGGCGATTTTGATCATTTTTGTCATATTATCAGCTCCGTTTGTTTCAATTAAAGCAAGCCCTTCATGGTCTCGGATGTGCCCTTGCTCTCCATAGAGTTTAGGCCACTTACAACGGCATCCACAAAGCCTTGGTAGGCTGTCAAATCTTCGCCCCATAGGGAGGTATCGCTTGCAATGGCACGAGTGAGGGTTTCGTTATCATCGTTTTTGTGCTTTGCGAAGAGCTCGAGGACCTTTGCATCGTCTTTGACGGGGTATTCGTTGCCTAAGGCACGTTTTCCGATCATGATATCACCCTCTAGGCGTTCGCAGTGGTAAAAACGCAGCAAGGCAGCGAAGCTAAAGGTGATGCAAGGGGGGAGTTTTCCAAATTTTTCGACATATCCCTTGAAACTAGGCATGACACGAGCACGCCATTTGCTGGCACTATTGAGGGAAATATCGAGGAGTGCGTGGTCGATAAATGGGTTGTTAAAGCGATCTTTGACCGAGGAAGCAAACTCGTTGAGCTCGTCGATGGGGAGGGTTAAGGTTGGGATGATTTCATCATAAATGGTCTTGTTCATGAAGCCTGAGATGACCTCGTCTGCCATGCAATTTCGCACGATATCTTGCCCTGAGAGATAGGCAGCGAGCACCATGGAGGTGTGTGCCCCGTTGAGGATACGGACTTTGCGATTTTTGTAAGGGGTGTGGTCGTCTGTGACTAAAATGGGGAGATCTACCTTTGCAAATGGGAGGGTTTGTTTGAGTTTTTCCGAGCCTTCGATGACCCAAAAACCGAAGATTTCCCCTGTGTCTACGATGTTATCAACATAGCCGTTTTCTGCTGTGATGGCGTCGATTTCGTCACGAGGATAGCCTGTGACAATGCGATCTACCAAGGTAGAGCAGATTTCGTTTTCGGTCTCCACCCATGTTTTGAATTCATCTGAGAGTCCCCAATCTGCGATATGTTGGAGGACGCATTTTTTGAGTTCTCTGCCGTTATGGTCGATGAGTTCGCACGAGAGCACCACGAAACCTTTGTCCTTTTGGGTGCCAAAATGTTGGAATCTCTCGTAGAGGAATCGAGTGAGTTTTGCAGGGAAACTAGTGGCTGGGGCATCGTCGAATTTACAGCTGCCATCGTAGGTAATACCGGCTTCTGTGGTGTTGCAAGCGATGATTTTGAGTTCGGGATTTTTGGCGCAGTCGAGGAGTGCTTGATACTCGGTATAGGGGTTGATGCATCTGCTAACACAGCTGATGATGCGTTTTTTGTTGACCTTTTGACCATTTTCCGACCCACGAAGATAAAGGGTGTAGAGTCCATCCTGAGCATTGATCATGTCGGCGAGTCCTGGTTTAATGGGCTGTGCGAGAACCACTTTTGTATCCTCGCCTAGAACTTCGTTTGCTACGTCGATGAAGTAGTCTACGAAACCACGTAGGAAATTTCCTTCACCAAATTGCAGGACACGTTCGGTCCCCTCTTTGAGGAGATATCCCTCGTAATTAAGTTCTTCTAGGGTTTTGTAGCTGAGCTGTTTCATATTGAAATCCTCCAAATTTTTAATCATATATTGATGTCAACCCTGCTTGAAATACAGGGTTTAAGGGGAACAAGAATGGGTGAGAGAAGTCGAGTGCTCGGGGGGTTCTCTCTCTTTGTGGTGTGTATGGTGCTATTGTATACAACAAATTTTTTGTGTGGCATGTTGCTCGATTTTGGGTGGTTTTCTGGAGTTCTTGATTCTAAAATTATAGTCCTATTGGAATAGAAAGTCAATGCCTATGGATATTTTTTCGGATACTCCTTTATTTTTTGTTTTATTGCACAAAATATATGGTACATTTTTGTCCATTATGACCAAATCATATCTGTTGTGTACAACAGATTACTCTTGCTTTTTTTTGCTTGGTTCGATATAATGGAAGAAAGATCTGATTGGAGGGATTGTTTTGCCCAAAACAAGTTTGAAACGCACCACATATAATATCATGCGTGAACGGATTGTGGACTGCACCTATGCGCCTGGCACGATACTAGGGGAGGATGCGCTCACGGATCAGTTAAAGGTGAGTCGTACCCCCATTCGTGATGCGATTAGCCGTTTGGAGCAGGAGGGTTTGGTAACCATTTTGCCGAAAAAAGGAGTGATGGTTTCCAATTTATCCATTGCAGAACTTCATAGTATTTTTGAAATGAGAATGATTTTCGAGCCCTATGTGCTCGAGCATTATGGATCAACCCTTGATGATGGCGCTCTCTTTTCGTTTTATGAGCGATTTCACCACGATACATCTCTCTCTTCTGAGGAGCGATATGCTTTAGATGATGAATTTCACGAGTTTATCATGGCTGCTGCCACCAATAGCTATATGCAACAATCCTATCGCTTGATTCGGGCGCAGAGCGCTCGTTTTCGGATTCTGACCGGAAATTTGCTTGCGAATCGGTATGAAGCTGGTCGATTGGAGCATATTGAGATTTTATCTCACTGTTTGAAGAAAAATTGGGCCGAGGCATCTCGTGGGATGATGGTGCACCTGTCACAGTCGAAAAATGCGTGTTTTGATAGTATTTTAAAAGAAGGGTCACTCAATCTATCTACATTGGGAGAAGGAAAACCCCTAGAAGGTTCTCGATGAGCAAATTCTGGGGGTTTTTAGAAATTGCAAATTTAGTTTAAAAGTGGGTGATTTTGTAAGTATGGGTGAGTTTTCTTTAGAGTTGTTGCCCTCTTTGGGGCTTGTACTGCTCTTTGGATTGATTTTTGGGGCAATTACCGAAAAAATTGGTCTACCGTCCCTTGTGGGGTATTTGTTGGCTGGAGTGCTTTTGGGTGGGAGTGGCTTATCCCTTGTAGGCGAGAGTTTGAGGGAGGTCTCGCCTGATTTGAGAGAGATGGCGCTCCTCATGATTTTGCTGAAAGCTGGGCTGAATTTGGCATGGGAGAGTTTGAGGAAGGTGGGGAGACCTGCGCTACTACTCTCTTTTTGTCCGGCGAGTTTCGAGATTTTATCCTGTTTGGTCTTTGCACCGTTGCTTTTTTCACTTAATTTGATGGAATCTGCTTTGTTAGGGTCGGTTTTGGCTGCAGTTTCGCCGGCAGTGGTGGTGCCGAGAATGGTGCGATTCATGGAGAAGGGGGTAGGGAAAAAATCCCATGCCCCTGAAATTGTGCTTGCCGGGGCATCGCTAGATGATGTGTTTGTCATTTTGCTGTTTAGCAGTTTGCTGTCCATTTTGATGGGAGGTGATTTTAGCTATTTAAGCCTATTAGAATTGCCTATTTCCATTATTTCTGGTGTTGTGGTTGGATTTTTGCTTGGAAAATCTCTATCAAGGTGGAGGAAACCGAGGAATCAGTGGAGAGCAGAGGGTTTTGCTTCTGTTAGGGATTTCCTTTTGTCTACTTGGTATAGAAGATTATGCACCGTTTTCCCCCTTGTTGGCCGTGATGGTGCTTGCTATGAGTTTGGATAAAAACGATAAGACCGTTTTGCTATCGTCGCAATTGACCTCACTTTGGAAAGGAGCAGAACTTCTGCTCTTCGTATTGGTGGGGAGCGAGGTTGCTGTGGGATATGCCTTGGAAGCAGGTGCTTATGCAGTGGTTTTATTATGTTTTGGGCTGATGGCACGCAGTTTCGGGGTGCTATTTGCAACTGTTGGAACGAAATTAGAGCCAAAGCAACGCATTTTCATGGTCGTGAGCTACCTTCCGAAGGCTACGGTGCAGGCTGGGATCGGCGGGATTCCACTTGCGATGGGAGTGGGATGTGGAGAGATCATTTTGACTTTGGCAGTTCTATCCATTTTAATCACGGCACCTTTGGGAGCTTTTTTGATTGATCGCTTTGGTGAGGGTTTGTTGGATGAGGTCAAGATTTCGGGATGATTTTACCTTGAAATCTGGCTATGGTCACCCGTTTTAAGTGGAATTATCTTTGCTATATGGAAAATATCCCCCTAGAACCGAAATTCTAGGGGGATATTTGTATTTGTTAGGAGCTGATTTCGTTGCGTCGTTCTCGGAGGAGGACGTCTTCTCGTAGTAGTGCGTAGAGGACTGAAACGGTTGGGACGCTGACCAGTGCTCCTGTGATACCGAGCAAGTCGCTACCGACAATCACGGCAAAGAGCACCCAAAGTCCGGGGAGTCCTACGGAGTTGCCGACCACCCGTGGATAGATTACATTTCCTTCGAATTGTTGCAATATCAACAGAAATACGACGAAAACCACCGATTTCATGGGAGATACGATAAATATGAGTAGGAAGGCGAAACCTCCTCCTACGTAGCCACCCACCACAGGAACAAGGGCAGAAACACCGACGATGATACCGATTAATAGTGCATAATCTGGCATGATGAGCAACATACCAAGGGCGCACAAACTACCTAAAATACAGGCTTCTACCAATTGTCCAGCGATAAAACTTGAGAAAATACGGCTAGAAAGGGCGACCACTTCGATCAATCGTTTGCTCGCTTTTTTGGGGAGATAGGCTTGTGCGACACGTCGTGCCTTGTTGCAGAGGTCGTCTTTGCCGGCTAACATATAAATGGAAAATACCAGTGCCATCACAAAATTTATGACAGCCGTGAGAAAACTTCCTGTCATAGCGAGGAGTTTATCGGCTGCGCCACTGATGCTGATCAGGGTGTTTTGCAATAGATTTTTGAGCATTTCGTTTAGATCGTTGAAATTAATCTCGTTTAAGGCTTCTATATCGAAGCGCTCTTTTATCGTATTGAGCCAAACTTGTAGATTTGCGAGATATCCCTCTAAACTGTTACGAAAAATGGTGACGCTATCGTTTAATTTAGGGATGACAACTGAAAATATCAGATAAATCACCACAAATACCACGAGATAAGAGAGTGCAACCGAAAGGGATCTTGCGTGCTTTTGGAAGATATTACCCTCGGAGATCTTTTTATAAAAGAAATTACAGGGCTGAGCTAACATGAATGCAATGACAAATCCGAGGAAAAAGGGGGTGAAAACGGCAATTCCGTTTTGGACGAGTCCGATGGCATTGTCGAATTGCAGTACAATCAACGCTAAGAATGCAATATAGGTGATATAGAGAAATGTTTTTTTGGTATCTTGCATGGTTACTCCGATCGTTGTTATCGCCGTTGAATCGCAAGAGGGCTTTGGTGGCGATGAGGATATTTGTTTCGAAAATGTTTCGTAATATTCTAAAGTTTATCACAATATTGCTAAAAAGTCAATGGTTTATCGGATATTTTTATATTGTGAAATGAGAGCTATGGCAAAGGATGGATTTTGGCGAAATCTTACGAGTTTGCTTGCCATCTATCTGAAAAAGTAAATCCGAACCCTTCTTTATGAAAGAAAAGTTCGGATTTATAGAGATTGGCACGACCGAAGGGACTCGAACCCCCAACATTCAGAACCGGAATCTGACGCTCTATCCATTGAACTACGATCGCATATAAGTGAAACAGGTTTATTATAGCCTGAATTTTCTGATTTGTCAAGTGGTGGTTTGGTTTCTAGCTAGGGGATGGAGACAAGTGCTTTGAAATGAGTATGATTGACGAAAATGGAATAAATTTTTGTGTTGATATTCATTTTATATTGCAAATATAGCTGACAATTGCGTGCAGATATGTTATTATAATATCGAATATAGTTCATATTTAGATCAATAATCAGAAGTAATACTCGGAGGTTCCTATGAAAAACAACAAAATTATAATCGATCAAGAGCGCTGTGTGGGCTGTGGTAGCTGCGCAAATGCCTGCCATCAAAGTGCTATCTCTATTGTCAATGGCAAAGCGAAGGTGGTGAATGAAGAGGCCTGCGACCACATTGGAAACTGTCTGCCGGTTTGCCCTGTGGGCGCTATCTCCTTTGAAGGTCAGCCACAAGGGGGCTGTTCTGGCAGTGCCGTTAAAAAGATCATCCAGTCGGATGTTACCCCTTCAACCCTCGAATGTTTGCCCTCTCAGTTGGCACAATGGCCGGTGCAAATTAAACTGGTGCCCGTGGTCGCCCCCTATTTTGACAAGGCTTCTCTGCTCATTGCTGCCGACTGTACTGCATTTGCATATGCTGGATTTCATGGCAAATTTATGACGGGAAAGGTGACGATCATTGGGTGTCCTAAATTAGACGAAGGGGATTACTCGGATAAAATTGCTCAGATTTTAACCCAAAATGATGTCCGATCTATCACTGTGGTTCGCATGGAAGTTCCGTGTTGTGCTGGGATAGATCATGCTGTGCGTCAGGGGTTAGGGCAATCTAAAAAAGAGATCCCTTGTCAGACCATCATCCTATCGTTAGAGGGGGAAATCCTGTCGCAACAGCTATAATACGCACGATGGTTTGAGCGCTTCGCTGAAAAGCTGGGATGCCCTAGGTGGGATGCCTGGCAATCCTCTAGAAAAAAATGTTGACTCCATTGAGTTAGTTATGTATAATTAACTAAACAGGACTACATGGGAATGGAGGATAATAAATGAGCGAAAATCAGATAGAGCGACGTACAAGACAAAATGAGGAAGATTATTTAAAGACAATCCTACTTTTACACAAGCATAAAGGGAATGCAACCCCTGCTGATATGGCACAACAGTTAGGTATGACTGCCTCGAATGTCTACTCTATTTTAGCGAATTTAGAGCGCAAGTGCTACATCACGTTTGAAAAGGGCACTCGTCACAAAAAACCTGAGATCTCGCTTACTGAGTTGGGGCGTGAGCTTGCTACCCCAGTGCTAGAGCGTCATGAGGTGGTTCAGCGCTGGCTGATGCAACTTGGGGTGGGAGAGGAAGATGCAGATGAGGAAGCCTGTCTTTTAGAGCACGGCTTGAGTGATAAAACCATGGGAATTATCAAACGTCATGTTGAAATGGCGAGTGGAATGTTTGGCTCTGACATTGCTTATCCTGAAAAGATGAAGATGATGATGGAACGTTTGGGAGAGCGACCTTGCCAAGGGAAAACCCAATCGGATAAAATCTTTGAAGAGATTGATCGCCATGGTGGGTATGAAAATTTGGTGTCAGCCAATGAGTTTATTCGAGACATGGGTGGACGAGAGAAAATGAGAAAAACCATGGAACTTGCAAAGGAATTGGGAGGATATGAGCGCATCGAGGGTGAGATGAAGCTGCTGAAAAAACATGGCAACATGGATGGCCTTATCAAATTACGGACACGGGTACGGCGAATCGGTGGCATTGAAAAGGCAGAGAGGGTCCATCGGTTGGTTGGTAAAGTTGGGGGAGAGCGTCTGCTAGAGCGTGCAGCTGAAATTGTGAGGCAATTTGACAGCTTTACAGAAACGGAAAAAAAGACCGAAATTTTGTCGAAAGTGGCAAAACTTGGAGGAATTCGAGAGATAGAACGCCAAATGGCGATCGTAGAGCGACTTGGAGGGAGAGCTAATGCAGAACATCTTGGTAAAATTGCACAAAAACTGACCGAAGTTTTTGACCCATCTGAAAAGTTGTAAAAAAACAATATAGTAGGCTAAATACATCATTTTTTGAAGGCTATATTTTCAATTCAAGTTACTTGAAATTGAAAATATAGCCTTTTCAGTGCGTAAAAATCCTGATTCAAGCTTGAATTTTACTTTCAAAAAAGCATAAAGTAGAAAATGCTGTCTCCTTATTGACAGCACTTGTGAGGTGTGGTAAACTTACAGAGATAGTTAGTGTGAACTAATGATGTATTATGTGCCAAATGGCAGAAAGGAAAGGATTAAATATGACGAAATTGCTTCGAAAAACAGTGGGTAGACGCTCTATTTCCATGCTACTTGCTGTAGCGATGATATTCGGAATGTTGCCGATGAGTGTGTTTGCGACGGGGAGGAGGGCTGATGTTGGAGCTGGTACCTATGCTGTCCCCTATCACGTGCAGAACTCGGCGACAGACACAGGAACACCCACCACACGGGTGGGGGATCAATTTATCACCCCTGCCAGCTTGACCGTGGATGACTCAGGGGAGATGTATTTAGACGTTGAAGTCACGAGAAATACATCATCTAGCAATAGTGATCAGTATTATATCAAGGGCAGATTTCAGTATCAAGTAAGTGGTTCTGATGCTTGGATCGATGCAGAAGTCCTTGAGACGACTGAGTTTACAGTGAGCTCTTGGGGACAAAGCAAGTCAGATACTCGTTACACAAAGGTTCGACTAAACGGTTTGAGTGAAGCCGACCTTGCTGGTATTGCGATTAGCTTTGATGAATATAAAATCAAATATAATTCATCCAATTCCCTTAATGGTGCTAGAGTGGGGTATCTTGCTCTTGATCTTAGTAATGTGAAAAAAGAGCAGGCTGAGGCTCCTAGCATATCGCTCTCGAGTAGTGATATTGTGTTTACTGGGAGCACGAAGGTTGCCATCACAAGTCCTACAGAGGGGGCTTCCCTCTATTACACGGTCAATGGTGGAGTGGAAACCTTGTATACTGGGGCTTTTACCCTAAGTGAGACAGCTGAAATTGTGGCGTACACAAGCGCAAGTGGTTATGATGATAGTGATACCACAAGTTATCTTGCGATACACGCCGATGATAGCGCGCCTGTTTCCATGATGAAAGCGGATGACACTGGATCTTCTTCCATGGCATCGGGTACATTATATGATACAGCCTATCTCGTGTTTGAGGATGACGGCAGTGTTTCGCTATTGGCGAAATTCCAAAAAGCCACGATCATGATGGTGCCTGCGAGCCCTGCATCTGTGGATTATTACACCACGGATACCTATGTAGAATCTGCTGAGGCGATTCGGGCAGAATACCTCACTACGAATAGTGGGAATCCTGAGTGGGTTAAAATTCCCGTAAGCCACCCTGAGATTGAAGGGGTTTATGTTCAGTTCTATGTATCGGAAATCTCTTCCACACAGAATGCCTTTATCTCGATTGATACCTCTGGTGTGGATGCTTGGCCATCGGAAGAGGAGCAACCACCCGTAGAAGAGGAACAACCACCCGTCGGTGGTGGGGATTCTGCGAGCCTTGACCTTGTTGATGGGGTTTATACCGTGCCAGTTTCTCATCAATTAGAAGCAAGTCACATTCAATCTCACTTTGACTATTGGAACGAACCCTTTGCAAAAGCTGAGGTTGTGGATGGTGTGGCGACCTACACCATTTACAGCAAAGGCCTTTTAGAGGAAGACGATTATTTTAACTTCGCCATGTATGGCTATGAATTTGTCACAGGAGAAGTGGTCACTAAGAACTATGACGAAGGGGGTGACTATCCTAGTTCCTTCGTCTTTGACAGTGGACGCAGTGAGCTAACAGGTACATTCTACTGTGGAATGGGTGTTGATGGACAACTAAACGAAATGAATACCCCCCTTGTGTTGACCTTCGACTGGGACAACGCAACGGAATATGTCGAAGATTTTGGCGTACCCAACGGAATCTATGAAGTGCCTGCCTATATGGCATCTTATAGCAGTATCAAAGATTATGATATGAGCTCGAGTGCTTCCATGTCCAACAAAGGGCTCGTGAGCGTGATTGCTGAAATTGTGAATGGTGAGACCATCCTCACTGTCCAGTTCAAAGCCGTGGAAGTGGGCACGTTAAATGGGCATATTACAGCGTTTGGTTATCACCCACAATCGGTGGTGGATACTGGTTCTATCCCCTCTTCCAGTGCAAATGGGATGAACAATGTGACTTTGGCAAACTATTTGTCCTATAAAGATGATATTAGTTTGAGTATTCAAGATGCAGAGGGCGTTTGGCAACCTGATGCGAAAGATCATATCGAATATTTCGAATTTACCTATGATGCCAATGCACCTGAGAATGTCTTCCTCGGTCTTTGGGTGGATGCGATGACAAATTTCGAATACCAAACGGCTGTTTTGGTACTAGACTGGGATAACGCAACCACTTCATCCACCGATTATCGGTATATTTCGGTCAATAGTTCTGCTCATAAAACCGATTATCAAATCGGGGATAGCATTGATTTGACTGGGCTCACCATCGAAACCGTCGCATTTGACGGAGCGAAAAAGACCGTAAATGTCACCTCCTCGATGATTACTGGATTTGACACTTCGGCTGAAGGTTTTAGCCGTGTTTGGATTGAGTACGGGGGACGTACCACATCTTATACCATTGATGTGACCGAAAAAATGGAAGATGGTATTGCAGACGGTATCTATGAAGTGCCAATTTATATGGCGAAATATAGCTACACCATCAAAGAGTATACAACGGATGATGAAGGCTCGATGTCTAATGGAGCTGTGGCTGGGAATGCGATCGTTGAAGTGAAAGATGGAAAAAGTACGGTCACGGCTCAATTCAAGGGCATGACGATACTATCCCTCGAAGGACATCTGCTCGATGTGGGGTATCACCCAAAATCGGTGGTGGATACGGGAACCATTCCAACTTCTAGTGCTATCGGCATGGGAAATGTTACAGCTACGGATATTTTATCCTATAAACATGATCTAGGATTGAGCGTTCAAGATGAGGAGGAGAATTGGATCCCTCAAATTCAAGACTATTTGGAATATTTCACCTTTACCTATGACGTAAAAGCCCCTACCAATATCTATATGGGTGTTTGGGTGGATGCGATGGGTACTCTAGGGGATCAATTTGCATATCAAACAGCTGTTATGGTGTTTGATTGGGATAAGGCAGTGGAGGTGACCCGTGACACCCATTATATCACGGTCAACAGCACAACCCACAGCACAGATTATGATGAAGTTTCACTTGATCTCACAAATTTGACCATCGAAGTGGTGAATTTAGATGGCACAAGCAAAACAGTACCTGTTACGAAGGATATGATCACAACCGAGCTTGCTTATAACGAAGTGATGTATCGTGTTTGGATTGAGTATGATGGACGTACCACCTCTTATACCGTGAATATTGTTGCGGGAGAAGAGGGAGAAGGTCCCGAGGAACCTCAAGAACCAGAAGTGCCACAAGAGCCAGAAATACCTGAAGAGCCTCAAGGACCTGTCGATCCTGAAGTGCCTGAAAATGGTATTCCTACCCCTGGACTGGGTTCTGATCTTGCAGATGGGACCTATTCCATTCAAATTGAAATGCTAAATATCAGTGACAATGGGGAATACTCTATGTCGCATGATGCGGTTGACCACACTGCTAAAATTTTCGTGAAAAACGGGGTTGCTTATCTCAGCATCAATTTCACCCCTCTTTATCTGAGCAGTGTGATCGGACACTTACAGGAATTCTGGTTCTACAATGCCAATAATCCTGCATCTGCTAAAAATTTGGTAGAGTCTGACCGAGTGAAGGCGAGCTATAGCAACTACTACGACCATACAGGAACAGGAGATCCCATCTATACTACGGATGGCAAATATCCAGGAACTGTGACCTTTAGAATGCCCTATTTTGGGGCCGAGGATGGCGCAGATAAACTCTATAGCAGAGTGGACGTAGACGCAATGGGAGAATTTGGCGAGCAAGATGTTATCATGAAACTCGACCACGCAACCCTCACACCACTTGATGTTGAGGCAACCCTTTCGGTTGATACGTCTAAGGTGACCTTTAAGGTTTGGGAAACCCAAACTGCCACTGCAAACGTTGTTGGTGGGGCTGGGTACACCATCACTTGGACATCTAGTGATAATAGCATCGCAACGGTCTCGAACGGCACCATCACAGGGGTTGCCATGGGGAATGCAACCATCACGATCACTGCTACTAAGGGGGATGACACCCTGACCAAAACCATTCTGGTCACAGTGGTTGCAGTTGATGCAGAGCATGTGACCGTGGAAACTCCAGTGGTTTCTGGGGACATCGCTTCCACCGAAATTACAGGGGATACCTTCCTTACGACAGATGGCTGTCCGAACGTGGACGACGGGGTAACTGAAATTGTCCTATCTGCTACTTCTGGGAATGCCACTGTGACCAGCGCAGAAGTGACCATTTCTGGTGAAACCGTGGTCGCCCTTGCTGGGACGGACAAAGACGTCATCATCGTCACCGACACGGGGACTGTGAAACTCAATGCTTCTGCCATGGAGAGCATGAAAGGTGAGAGCAGTTTGACCCTGATTGTGTCTGCGACAGACGCAAAAGATAGTAATATTACCTCTGTCGGAGATTTTAGTAAGGCTTTCGAGTTTAAAATCTTGGATGGAGAGGATAGTTCGGTGGTCTTCAAAGGGATCGCTACGGTCACCGTTCCTTGTGATGATGATGTCAAATGGGCATACCACATTGTGGATGGGAAGATCGCAGATCGTGTTTCGGTTTCTGTTTCAGGAGGATTTGGAACCTTTAGCACCACCCACTTTTCCACCTGGGCGCTGAGTGCCAATGAGTACGAAGTGGAATCTGAGAATTCTGGAGACTCGGATAACTCTGGCAGTTTGGGGGGTGGCTCTACTAGCACTGGCTACTTCCTTGAAGATGGGAACTATTACGTCAATGTCCACTTCTGGAATGCCACGAGTAGCGTTGCCTCGATGGGTGACGTGGCACTCTCGAATAACCGGAAAGCACTGGTTACTGTGGTAAATGGCAAGGTGACCCGAGTGGAGATTGCGACAAACCCTGTCTCTATCGGTTCTGAGGATGGAACCACTGTGAACTCTGCCATTCAAAATATCAAATTGGGTAGTTATACAGGAAAAGACGTGAATGTGCTACAAGAAACCTCGTACACTACCAGTGAAAATAGTATTAATTTTAACTATATTCAACGTGCGTGGTTCAATTATAGCGACACCAATGCAGCCCAACCAGAAAGAAGCAGCGAGATTACCTATGCAACGGTTGCGATGTATGTCCCTGATACCCCAATGGACTTGGTTTCATCCAGTACGGATTTCTATATGTCTGCCCGTCTTCGCTTTGTATGGAGCAGTGCTACTGCAACCAATGCGACCAGCTTGAATCAGTCGAGTGGAACGGTTTCGGGCTCGGTTTCGGGTGGTTCTAGTGGTGGAGACTACGGTGATCCCGATGTTGAGACATCAGACACTACTTCAGGTGATACCATTAGTGACACTACGATCAAGGACCTCATAGCTGGGGGAATGGAACTTCGTGTGGTCGGAAAAGATGGCTTGCTCGCACAATTTAGTGTGGAAGCACTGGAAGCGATTTTAGAGCTTGCCAGTTACCGTGGTGTTACCTTCCGTGTGGAGAGCGCCCAAGATCTAAACGAGATACAACAAGAGGTTGTTGGTGATCGTCCGGTTTATTCCCTCACCGTTACGTCGAATGGCAATGCCATTACTGACTTTGAAGGTGGGAGAGTGACCGTAACCCTTCCCTATGTTCTAGCAGAGGGTGAAAATGCAGAAGGTTTGGTTATCTGGTATATTGATGACGAGGGTAATGTTGAGGCGATCCCCTGCATCTATGACGAGGATAATGAGATTGTGAAATTCAACACCACCCACTTCTCGCACTATGCCATCGGCTATGATGAATCCCTTATTTGGGTAAATCCATTTACCGATGTGGAGGAGGGTGATTGGTATTACAATGCTGTTCGTTATGTCCAACAAAATGGACTGTTCGCTGGTACCACCGAGAGCACCTTCTCGCCCACCACAAAAATGACACGAGCCATGATCTGGATGGTGCTTGCAAGACTTGCAGAGGTTGACCCAAGCAGTGACGGGGTTTGGTATGCTGTGGCTCAACAATGGGCGATGGATCATGGCATATCAGATGGCACCGACCACGAGGGCTCGGTCTCTCGTCAACAACTGGTGACCATGCTGTATTCTTTGCATGGGGCCGAGGCTGTGGACACCGATTTGTCGATGTTTAGCGATTTAGACGAGATTGCTGATTGGGCGCTTGAGCCTGTGAAATGGGCGGTTGCCAATGGTATGATTGAGGGACGCACCACGACCACCCTCGCACCTCAAAGCAATGCAAACCGAGCTGAGGTGGCAACCATTCTCATTCGTTATATCGAGCTGAAAGAAAAAGAAGCAAAGTAATTTTTGTAAGGAATAACACCGAGCTACCCCGAAGAAATTCGGGGTGGCTTTTGGTGCATGAAAAGGAGTATTTACTACTATGAAAAAATTGATCACAAGCATCACGGCATCTTGCCTTGCGCTGACCATGGCAATCCCTGTATTTGCAACAGGGAACAATAAACTCGTGACCATTGACATCTGGAATGCAGCTGCAGACCAAGCCTCGATGGGGAATATCGCAACGGCGAATAATGAGCAAGGCCTGTATAATCCAGAGCGCAATACCCTTCAAATTGCTACGAATGCCGTGGATGTTAGTGGGTATATGTCGGGGCTGATGGCTGCACGATATGATACCACTGGAAATGGAAGCTATGTTGATGTTACGATCTTATCCACGGAACTTGTTGAAACCGGGACAAAAAATGATGGGATTAACCACACTGTTGAATATTTAAGCAGTTTTGAGCTGGAATTGCCCGACTATATCACAGGAAAAGGAATTGAATATATTCCCATTCAAATGTCGGTGCCACACACACCCATGGACGTGGTTGTGGGAACTGGTTATCTGGATGCACGGTTACGTCTGAACTGGGACGAGATAGCATCCACAGATTGGAGTGAGATTGTCCCTGATACCACCATGAGCAGTGGAGAGGTTGAAAAGATTGTATTTACAGACAATCGTGTTACCATTAGTGCTGATACCACCATGCTTGCATCGGACTGCATCCTATCGGTTACCTCTATCACAAGTGGAAGTGATTACGAACTTGCGAAGAGTGCGCTGGGGGAATCCGATTTCGATCTATATGCTGTTAGCGTGACACTTGGCGGGGGAGAGGTGGAGCCATCTGGTTCTTTGGAAATTATCTTCCCTTACTCCAATTTGCCTAGCCTATATCGTATCAATGAGAGTGGAAGTAAAACCGTCTTGCGTGGGACTTCGTCGGTCAATGGTTATTCCGTGTTAAGTCGTACCCTTGGGCTGTTTGCTGTTGTGGATGGGGAATTAATGGAGGAAATCGAAGAGGAGGCACCCGTTCAGCCCTTCACGGATATTGCTGGGCACTGGGCAGAGGACTATATTGAAAGGGCGATCAATGCAGGATTGTTTCAAGGGACCAGTGAAACCACATTTAGCCCTAATTCTCAGATGACAAATGGGATGGTCATCACGGTCCTTCATGCAATGGCTGGGAAACCTAGCGCCGAAAATGATGGTGCAAACTGGTATAGCGAGGCGGTTGCATGGGGGTATCAAAGTGGGATCATTGGGGGATACACCGAGTTTGTTGCCACTGCAAATGCGACCCGTGAAGGGATTGCCACCATGTTATATCGCTATGAATGTTTACTAAGAGAGACCATTTCTGGTGCGGATTTAAGCAAGTTTGCAGATAGTGATGAGATTTCCGACTGGGCATTGGAAGGTCTGGCTTGGGCGAATGCCTCTGGAATTATCAATGGTACCAGCGATACCACCATCTCGCCTATCGCAGAGACAAATCGTGCGCAGGTTGCTACCATGCTGTGCGCTTATATTGGTGTATAAGGAATGAATCTATGAAATTGAAAAAATTAGGTGCCGTTATCCTGTCTACATATTTGATGATCACACTGTCTGTTCCTGCTTTTGCGATGGAGCAGGGTGCGTATAGCCTTTATTGTGGGACCAACTATTGGAACCCCGACACCAATGAAATTGAAGATGGAGGGACTGCCAATGCAGCTTTGGGGGAGGGGATGTGTCGGAGTGCAACCTCTACCAAAGCACTGGTGGAAAAGGAGGGGGAGCAGTATTATGTCACGATCCGGCTTCTCCTGCAAAGCAATACCAAGGATGTTGCGTTTTATCAGCGAACGGGGTATAACTCCTATCGTGCCGTGAACTATGATATCATGGCAGAGGATGCCTCAACCGATTCCATCGACTATCGTTTTGCAGTGAGCGATCCCTTTGCACCCATTCGTGCGACGATGTATGTTACCCCTATGGGTCGTTCCACCGTTTGGTTTATTGAGCTAGATCGATCCAGTCTATCTTCGGATACAGGGGACTTTGTGGTAAGTGTTTCTGAGACTGTGCCAGAATCTGCCCCTGAAGAGCCAGTGACTCCAGAGCAAACCCCTGACGTGGAAGAGCCCCTTGAGGGGGAGCCTGTGGTTGATGAGGTGGAATCACTTCAATCCGATCTATCTTCAGAAGGGGAGGAAACTCCAGAAGAGCCACTAGAAGAGTCGCCAGAGGAAGAGACACCGGTCGAAGCACCACTAGAAACCGAGGATACCTCGGAAACCACCACGCAATCACCTGAAATTTCGGGTGAGGTTGTTGCACCTGTGACAACGGCAAATGCTGATATATTGGCAAATTCCGAACCCCAAGAACAATCCCAGAGCAACCTCGTTTGGATTTTTGCAGTGATTGTTATCGGTGGGGCTGTGTGTGGTGCCGTTGCAGTGGCACGGAGGAAATCATGATAAAAAAGCTAGTAAGCCTTGCTGCGCTGTGTTTGTTGGTTGGGTGTGTCGACCAAAATCCAACCCTCGAAGCCCCTGTCCCCACGCTAATGGACCAAGAAGAAAACGAGCTTCGGATCATTGCTACCTCGTTTGCCACTATGCAGATTTTAGATGCGCTTGATTTGGATCTCATCGCAAGAAGTGAAACCACGGGGGAGCTGCCAGTTCGATATCAAGATCTGCCCACCGTAGGTACGGCAATGTCCCCCGATAGCGAGGCGATCGTGATGCTAGAGCCCACCGACATCATCGGACCTGATACCCTGATCGAAACCATAAAGCCGACCTATGATGCGGCTGGGATCGAGGGGACATGGCTTGATTTACAAAGTGTTGAGGGGATGTATGCGAGTATTGAAATGCTAGGCGAGAAATATGGTAGGCAAGAGCAGGCACAGGAATTGGTCGAGGAATACCATGCAACGCTAGAGGATTTCGCAAGTCAAGTGGTAGGGAAAGACCCTCCCACCGTCATGGTGCTTATGGGGCTGCCTGGTGCTTATATCGGTTGTACTGATCATTCCTATGTGGGGTCACTGGTTCATCTCACAGGGGCTGAAAACGTCATCAAAGTGGATACCAATGAAAATTTCGTCTCGTGGAATACGGAGGAACTGCTGTTATGTGACCCAGATATCATATTGCTCACTGCTCATGGGTTGCCTGATCTCGCTATGGAGTTTTTCACCACGGAATTTGCTACGAACGACATCTGGAAGAATTTTCGTGCTGTGGAGAATGGTAGGGTCTATGCCCTAGATTATGGGACCTTTGGGATGAGTGCGACCTTCTCGTGGCCGGACGCTTTTGCAGATCTGCACGAGATCTACTATGGTGACTCGCAAGATAGTTTTATGAAGGAAAGCGAGGGATAACCCCTTGAAATCAAAGAAAAATCCGGTTGCTACGGGAGTTTTTTCCTGTGTCGTGGTTGCCATCCTCATTTTTATGGTAGCACTAATGGCCATGGTGATGGGGAGCATTCAAGTGACCTTGGTGGATGTGTTCAAAGGGTTGTTTATGGAATATGACAAGCGAGTGGCAACCATCTATGACCTGAGATTTCCACGAATTTTAGTATCTCTCATGGCGGGGGGAGCGCTCTCTGCTTCGGGGCTTCTCTTTCAGTCTGCGTTGAGAAATCCCTTGGCAGACCCTGGTATTATAGGGATTTCTGGTGGTGCTGCTTTTGCTGCAGCACTGGTGAGTGCCCTGTTTCCGATGCTATATTTCTCGATTCCACTCTTTGCCTGCTTGGGTGGGGTTGTTGCCTATTTGCTCATCTACTTCTTGGCATGGAAAGGGGTGCTCGATCCTGTTCGGATTATCCTGGTTGGGATCGCTGTTGCAGCTGTTTTTTCGGGGCTTACCTCTATTTTTAACAGTATTAGCAATCGGACTGGGGTATCGCTTACCGTGAGTGGTCTGACTCAACTTGTGTGGAGTGATGTGAAACTGCTTGCAATTTATGTTTCGATCGGCCTAGTGGGAGCCTTGCTTTTAGCACCTGTCTGCAATATCATGGCGCTTGAGGATAGTACGGTTCGTGGGCTTGGAATTCACGTCGATGTGATTCGTCTGATCATCTCGGGGGTAGCAGTGATATTGTGTGCAGGAGTGACTGCAGTGGTCGGCGTGATAGGGTTTTTGGCGCTGGTTTCCCCTCACATGGCACGAAGGATTGTGGGTAATGATCATCGAATTTTAACCCCTTTCACTATCTTATTAGGTGCGCTACTGCTCCTTGTTGCAGATACCTTGGGGAGAACCTTGTTTGCACCCGTTGAAGTTTCTGCCAATATTTTGATGAATATTATTGGTGGCCCCTTCTTTATTTATTTGCTAAGAAGGGAGGCATCAAGTGGTGGAGGTTAAGAATTTATCCTTTGGCTATGACGAGGATAAGCCCATTTTAGATGGGGTGTCGTTCCGGTTGAAAAAAGGTGGAGTGACCACTTTGATAGGGGCGAATGGCTGTGGGAAAAGCACGCTATTGAAGCTTATGTCGAAAAATTTGAGTTTGAAAACTGGTAATATTTCTCTCAATGAGAGGGATATTTGTGACTACTCGTTGCGAAAATTTGCAAAAGAGGTTGCAATAGTGCACCAGAAAAACTCAGCGCCAGATGATCTTACTGTGTCAAAACTTGTAAGCTATGGACGCATCCCACATGCCAATCTACTTCAAAGTGAAATTCAGCACGAGAAAGTGCAATGGGCGATGAAGGTGACAGGTATGGCTAATCTTGCGCAGCGTAAAATGGGTACGCTATCTGGAGGACAACGACAACGTGCCTTTATTGCCATGGCACTCGCACAGGATACCAAAATTTTGTTTTTAGATGAGCCTACCACCTATTTGGACGTGCGCTATCAGGTGGAAATTCTACGTTTCATCCGAAAAATCAATCAAGATTTTGGGATTACCATTGTGATGGTGCTCCACGATATCAATCAAGCTCTTGCCTATAGCGATGAAGTGATTGGTATTAAAAATGGGAAAATTTGTGTGCAAGGTGAGCCGAATTGTGTTATTACTGAGGCGATTATTGAGGAAATCTATGATATAAAGCTGGAGGTTTTTGAGCGAAATGGAACACTTTGTGTTATGACCATTTGATTCGAATCCTGTCCATTCATTTTAGTGACTGGACTCCGGTCGGAGACCATAAAAATAAGAGGAAGTCGAAAAAAATGAACAGGACCATCAATTTGAGGGTACTGTTCGTTTTTTATTTGAAATTTCAGTTTTACTATACATTCACATATTTACTCCAACATAGTTGAATTTGATACCCTGCAATAAAATCACGTTTATCCATGCGTGTGTTTTTAAGGTTATAGGTATCTAGTTCCTGATAAATTCGCTTTATTTCTTCTATTAGGATATTTTTTCTGAAATATAGTAAGTCTTTATGCATCAGTGCTATTTTTGTCTGGCAAAATACAAACGAACCCACTGGATCGTTCATAAATTCCTCGATGATAACATCCATTTTAGCATTCTCTTCTGATAACACTGTATATTCGCAGATGTGCATGGTGGCAGCAAACTGTCCTAGTATGTAACTTTGTGATTCCATAGATTCTCCTATTCATCTAAATATGCTCTGGTATTTGAAAAATTCTAAATATGAGCATATCTCTCCTTTCGAGAAATATGCCCATATTAGAAAAAGTGGGTATCAAATTCAAGAAATTTGGGTCATCATTGCTGTTAAAGTAGCAAGAGTATCCTCATCTTCTTCAGACACGGTCAGGGAATCGGTTGTGGTCTCGTCATCAGTTTCTTCGGTAGCTGCTGGTGGTTTTCCTCCTGCAGGTGGCTTCCCACCAGCACCTTGGGGTCTTCCACCGCCATTAGGTGGTGGTGGCTTTTGTCCACCCTCACCAGAATTGGAATTCGAATCGGATTGGGATTGATACGCTTTACCAGCTGCACTGATTTCCACTGTGTCAAAGTTGCTTGCAATACCAGTTGAAGTAGAAACGGAACTATCCTCTTTTACCTCTTCGGTTGCACTTGTGCTTGTTGTCGCAGATGTACTATTATAAGACACTGAACTTAAATAGCTTGCTACTCCATTGATCATAGACATGTTGTTGTCCTCCTGTGTAAATATGTTATCTTTCGATAACTGTAGTTATTATACAACAGTAACATGTAGCCTAAGTGTACCCTTAGTGTAGCCTAGGTGTAGTTTCTAAAAAAATTATGATAGAATGACCTCTCCCTCTTTTGGTACTTGCAAGGTAAACTTCATACCTCCTGTGATACTTTCGCAAAAAGTTCTCCCTTGGTGCAATTTTGCGACTGTTTTGCACAAAGAAAGTCCTAATCCGTGGCTACTACTTTCTCTGCTCCTCACCTTATCAATCATATAGAAAAAATCAAAAATTCGCTCTTGCTCTTCCACTGGGACGGCATCACCTGAATTAAATAGACACAAATAAATCCACTGGCTATCTTTTTCTAGGGACAGTTCAATCTTTTTTCCATCCCCATATTTCACAGCATTGCTCACAAAATTCCCAAAGGCTTGCACCAAAAGTTCCTCGTTTCCACATAGTTCAAGTGGCTGAAACTCCCCTTCTAAAACAATATTATTTTTCTGCAAAATACTACCACAGTGATTTCTAATCTGTTTTTCAAAGTCTTGTGAGGAAAAAACCTGTTTCTCTAGTCCTTTTTCTTGAAAAGAGGTTAAGTTAGAGAGATGTAGCATCCTGTCAATCAGATTTGTCATGCGACCACATTCGTTTATGGCAACTTTAATGTACTCTGTTTTTTTCTGTTCTTCTTGAATCGCACCATAATAAATGGCTTCTAAGTAACCATTTATCACAGAAATCGGTGTTTTTAGTTCATGAGATATATTTTGACAAAGAATTTTTTGAAAATCCACTTCGTCTTTGAGAGCATTTTTGTGCTTTTCTAATTTTTCTGATAGTAAGTTAATACTACTCGCCAGTTGCCCTAATTCGTCTTGACTTTCGTAATTGATTTTCTGTTGAAAATCCAATCTGGAAAGACTATCCGTAGCTTTACTAATAGAAATAATAGGTTTTGTGAATTGTTTCGCGCAAAAAATGGTCATGATTACTCCTAAAATACAAGCAATGCTACCAGCCATCAAGTGAAATTCGTTCATAGCAACCATACTGCTCTCAAAGATTTCCAAAGGACTGGATAAAATACAATAACTATCGTCTGGGAGTTTTTTGATGAATATCTGGCGTTGTAACTCATCATCACCTTTTAACTGTTGGAAAATGTGAGAATATTCTAAGGTATCTTTGCGTTTTTCAATCAGGTTCTTCAAATCTTTGAATACTACTTCTTCCGTGTTAGAGGTCAAATTTTGATAAAACAAAGTAGCTTCAAAATTTTTGTCTATGATAATAATACCTGCTTGGTGCTTGTAGTCTAATTCATTCACTATTTCGTGAAAATTTTCTTCGTAAAGATGTGCTTCTATCTCTTCGAAAATATTTAATAATCTTTTTTCTGTATGATTTAAGTAAAATGAACGAAAAAAAACAAAATGCAACAATAAACTTAGGGACACTGCAACTAAAAGGGATAGTAATACCAGACAAACCAATTTCATTTGTATGCTTTTCTTCATGATTTCACCTGAAATTTATAACCACTTCCTCGTACAGTAACGACATATTCACCACAAATCCCAAGTTTTTTTCGTAAAAGTTTGACATGGGTATCCACTGTGCGAATTTCCCCATCATAATCATAACCCCAGATGTTGCCCAATAACTGTTCTCTGGAAACCACCTTCCCCTCGTGGGCGATAAGTGAGCTAAGCAAGAAAAACTCCTTATGACTGAGAGAAACTTCATGGTTTTCCACAAAAACTGTGTGACCACTGGTATCCACTCGTAATTTATCACGTTCATACACTTGATTCTGCTTTACTAACAAATTTTCAATTCTCGCCATGAGGATCGGGTAGGAAAAAGGCTTTGAAATATAGTCATTTGCACCTTTTTTCAAGCCTTTTAATTCGTCCTGTTCCTGTCCTAAAGCCGTAAGCATGATAATGGGCACATTACTATGCTCTCGTATTGTTTCGAGTACCTCATAACCTGTGTAAATTGGCATCATGACGTCTAAAATACAAAGGGATATATCTGTATATTGGAAGAAAATATCCACTGCTTCTTGTCCGTCTTTGGCTAATAGAACTTGATAATCGTTGTTTGTCAAAATGTCTAACAACAAAGTTCGCAACATACTATCATCATCAGCAAATAAAATTTTATGCTTCATAAAATCACCTCATTTATTACTATACATAACTTTCTTGCGTAAATCAAGCCTTTCTTACTAGAAAAAATAAATCATATTTATATTCCATTTTTGGCTCAAACTACACCTCGAGTCCACAGAACTTTGCTATAATTATTTGCGAATTTATGGTAATTCTTTTTCATTTATAGATTCTAAGTATCAAATTAGCGTCACCTCGTTTCCGTTGATTGATAGCAAAGATTCATCTTCGTTAGGTGACTTTGTGTTTTCGATCTGTTGACAAACCCTCTCTCGTTCCCCTCCATCATTTCAGCGAAATTAAAAACTAATTTTCTCATAAGCGAAGAAAAGAAACTCCCTCATTTCATTGAAAATTTCCATAAAATATGCTATAATAGAAGCATGAACGGTGGGATTTGTTATGATGACACAAACAACTTTTGCAGAGCAGAAATTGATCTGCACCACATTAGATCAGCTCGTTCCGAAAGACCATTTCCTGCGAAAACTTGATGAATTTGTCGATTTTCGTTCATATATGATCTGGTAGCACCACTTTATAGTAAAACTGGACGCCCCTCTGTTGATCCAGTGGTCATCATCAAAATTCTGTTAATCGGATATTTATACGGCATCAATTCCGAGCGAAGATTAGAACAAGAAGTTCAAGTGAATCTCGCTTATCGGTGGTTTTTAGGGATAGAATTGGATGAAGTTATTCCAGATCACAGCACTTTATCTCAACTTCGACGCCGAAAATTCAAAGGTAGCCGTATTTTTGAAGAGATTTTTAACACTCTTGTGATACAATGTATTGATATCGGTTTGATTGATGGAAAACTGTTATTGAGCGACTCAACCCATGTTCGTGCAAACACCCGAAATGACAAAAGAGAGTCCATCACAGTGGAAGTGGAGCCCTCTGAATTTCTAAAAAGAGTGAATGATCAAGCGAAAAAAGATGGTTTATACGTCGGAACGGTCAAAAAGAGAGAAAAAACCATCTAGAAAAGTACGACAGACCCCGATGCAGGGTTTATGAAACGAAAAGGAAAACCTCTAGACTTTCACTATTTAAGTCATCAAACTTGTGATGGAAAATTTGGGCTGATCACATCTGTTTGTGTGACGGCTGGAAATGTGCGAGACTCCACCGTGCATTCTAAAGAAATTTGCATAGAAATTGATAGATTCAACTTCAAAACAGAAGTGATTTGCGCCGATTCTGGCTATAACAGCTCCGAGATTCACAAAGATATGCTAGATCGTGGCATTCAAACTCATATCGTCAAACGAAATCGAGTCAAAGAAAGTAGTGAAAAATTCACCACTTTAGATTTCGTTTATCAAGAGGAGACAGATCTTTTTATTTGTCCGAATGGTGAAACACTTCTATTTTGCGATTACCGAGCGAATTAAGGAGGGAAAAGATATAAATCCACTAAAAATCAATGTATCAACTGTGAATTACGTCAAGAATGCCTTTCAAATAGCTCGAATCACAAAGAAATTGAGCGTGCATACTATAAATCTGCTTGGGAGAACCAGCATGAATCCGACTTTTCTGATGAATATAAACATGCAATGAAACGCCGAAAAATCCTTGCAGAGGGGAACTTTGCACACCAGAAAAGAAATCATAATTTAAGGCGAATGACGAAAATAGAACTGGACAACGCTCGAGAGCATTGTCTGCTATCTGCGACCGCTTTGAACCTAAAACTGATGGTTAAGCTGGTTAATCTGGGGAATTAGGAGGTTATCGAGAGGGAAAACGTGAATTTTTAGCGAAAATAAATGAAATATCTAATTTTGAGATGTCAGGACTTTGGGTTCTGGCTATTTTTGGTTTTTGAGGGAGAAAATGAGGGGTTTGTCAACAGATCCGTTTCGTTATACCCCTATATATGGGGGTGTCGAATTTCACGACCCCTCTATGCGAGAATGGTTACAAGACATAATTCACAAAGAAAAAAGCGAGGTTTTCACCTCGCTTTCAAAAATTAGTTCGATTGACAACGCTGAGCGGCAAGCTCGAAGGCTCGCATATCACCTCGGCTCCAAGTTTCGGTCAATTTCAAAGAAGAAATTTTCTAAGCCCCTTGGACACGCTCGAGTTTGTGGCAATAATAGCCACCAACAGCACGGTCTAACACCTCGGTTTCGGTGCGATAAAAATGCTCTGCCTGCATATAAACGGTGGTTTCTGGGTGATTTTCTGTGATGTCGATCTTGAAGTTTGTGAGCTGATGCTGTGTGGCATCAAATCCAGGAATCAATCCTTGCACTTGCGTCACATACTCCTCTGCTGAGAGATTTAGGGCGGGGCCACCCATAGATGCGAAGTCGATATCCAATCGATCTGCTAAAATGGAACGGTGTAGCGACCAATCTCGTGTGTCGGCGGCGGTAGCATAGCACAAAATTGTGCGCTCGATTTCTGCTTGGTCTTTGAGCCAAGCGGTGGTGTTTTCTAATGTCATTTTGTTCCTCCTTTGCCGTGTTTTGACATGGTTAGTTTGGCTTGGAGGAGGGTGTTTTATGCCTACTTATCTTGTTTTCTTAGTAATGTTCACCGTTTTCATAGAAATTTTCTTTTTTAAGTGGGTGAAACACCACTGTAGGTTCTTGGTATCCAAGTTCTTTGAGGGAATTTGTGATCAGCACAGCTGCCTGATCTTGCACATCCTGTCCTCGCTCGAACCAACGCACATCAACGATAGCTTCCCTTTGCACTTTCTTCCCTGAAACGTAGGAAATAATGGGAGAATACTCGAATGTGAACCAATCTTCAGGGGTGTTCATGAGGGTTGAAAGTTGGGGCGCAAGGTTTTGACTGATGGTTTGGACTTGGGCATCAGATAGTCCTTTGAAGGTTAATTGTGGCATAAAATACGACCTTTCTTTTTTTATCGAAATTCACCTTGATGATGTTGGAGAAAATCATGCATCGAGCTGAAATCCGATTGATATGGTGAATATGATATATTCTATCATATAAAGCCCAAAAAGGCAAGATGTCCGAGCGAGACTATCTGCAAGGTTGCCGAGCATTTTGTAGCGCAAACTCAATCTGTGCAGTTTTCGACTTGACTCCACGAAATCAATTCCAATATCTTCAAGAAGCTGTCTGAGGCAGATATTGATGAGATTTTGAAGGTTTGTGATGAGAAGTAGGAAGAGTATTATGGGAAGATTATAAAAAAGGAAATGTAGCAAGGAGATAATTTATGGATTGGTTAATTATAGCGTTTACAAAAACCCTCCACATCTCGTCAGATATGGGGGGTTTAAGGCTGACCTTTATTCATCCTCCTCCGTTTCCGTATGAATCATTAAATCATGGAAGATGAAAAATAAAAAAATACTTGATTTATTAACATAACTCAAGTATACTAAAGACTGTAGATGATTAAAGACCGACCTTCCTTTTTTCATTTTTATACCCTATCGGGGGCTTCCACTTTTTTTGAGATTAGCTTGCTTATTGCAAGAAAAATAAAATCACAAGTCCGCAAACAAGTGTATATTTCTAAAAAATCAACTTATAGCGATATCAAAAATAAACGCAAGTCATGAAAGAAGGTAATTATAATGGGAAAAATTTTCAATCTCAAACCAAAGACTCCAGAATTTGAAGTAAAAACTGCGCCAGACGGCAAGAAGTGCATCAGCATATGCATTTTTTGCAAAGACCCAAATCACGAAGACATCCAAGCTGACTACATGGTGCTCAACATCAGCGAAAAGACGAAAAGAAAAAATGGCATCGACGCTGACACAAGTATTGTGCTAAATGATACAAAGCCATGTAACTGTTGTAAAGATAGAATCGGCGATGGCATCGCAATCGTAGAGGTTTCCGATTCGCCAATCTATGGTGACAATCATAAACCCATCTTGCAACCCCGTAATGGGCGCCCAGGTGCCTATATTACTGGGAAACACATGGTTGCACCCGATGTCCAAACAGCTCGCGAATTATTTGCTCATGCAAGAATCAGGGACGACCAACAAATGCTGTTAGTGCCCGAAGGCACAGTAGACCCAGTCCTCGAGCAAATCAAAAAGAACGCCGAGAAATATCTTCGTCAACAAAAAAAAGATAAAAACTAAATGCTGAGTACCTCATCTGAACAATGTTCAGTTGAGGTGTTTTTTTCACGCAAAAAAACTAGCGACGAAAAAAACTCCGCCGCTAGTTCTAAAATCTTTTATTCCTGAATATCCACACGGTAGATTTCGGCATAACCTGTGAGAGCCTCAACGTAATCGAAAACATTGCTTGGATTGTTCATAAAATACAATCCAAGCACGTTATGATCATATTGCATCACAAACATGTGAGCGCTGATTTCGTCATTGTCTAAATTATACCCACCAAGACGAACCACTTCGTTGAAAAATGCCTCAGATTTCTCAATCTTGTCAATCCCAGAGGCTTGCATGAACAAAATTGTTCCATCGTTATAGCACTCGGTATTAGAAACACCTGCGATTTGCGTAATATTAGCCTGAGTCGTATCGAAACCAATATTATTTAGGAATTCATCCACATAAGCGTATCTATCTTCCATGTTCATCACAAAAGTATAGTTTTGCTATCAATGAAATTGCTATACACGGTCAGTATACATAGCTTTTCACACATAAAATTCTTCCATCGTATTGAGACAAATACACCCCAGACGTCCTCCCTCGAACCCACATCCACAGTCCAGCGCAATGTGGTTGTTGCCCTGATAGATGTAGTTTGGACGAGGATTGTCCTTGATGAATATGGTCGGAGTATGCCCAGTGACCAAAATAATGTCCTCGAAATACTGTTTACTATAATCGGTTCTCGCCCACAGAATTTCGTCATCTTGGTAGTCCTCGAGTGCTTTTTCAGGGGAAAAGTTCTCAAGTCCTGCGTGAACGAGGAGATATTTCTGTCCTTTGATGGTAAATTCCTCGGAAAGTGGCAAATCTTCCAGAAAATCTAAAATAGAGTTTTGCTCTGCTTTTGAGCATTTTTTGAAACTTTCAAGGGTGGCATTTCCCCCTAAATTGTAGAGCCATTCGGTCATCATCTCCATTTGATTTTCCTCGAAATCGGCAATATTCTCGTCGGTGACCTCGGCAGAGAGCACCTTCAAACACGCCAGAGCGCACTGATCATGGTTGCCTAAAATGGGAAAAATATTGTCGTGATTCATTAAATCAAGAATGATTTCTGTGCTTTGTGACCCACGATCCACTAAATCCCCTAAGATGATGAGTGCATCACTATCGCCGAGCTTGATAGTGTCTAGCAGTACTTTGTACCGTTGGAAATTGCCGTGAATGTCCGATGTTACATAAATCATAGTTCCCGTCCTCTCTCGTCGCCCAATCCTTACCTCTCTATTATACCATATTTTGGAGGTTTTTTCAATATGGCGCGAGGGCAGGGTTGCCCATTTTGTGTGAAGACTGCTTTTCTTTTAGCTGTGTTAACCCTGTGTATTGTTTTGAAATATGGAACTTTTCCACTTTTTATACGTCTAAATAGGTAAGAATCAACTTAGAAATGATTTTTTACAGCAAAAGAGGTGTTTCAACCGACAACATCCACACTCGGAATTTACGACTTAACACAATTAGAAAGGATTGAACCCAATGAAAAAACCTGCAATTTTCACCCTTGTTTTGAGCGTCCTCCTACTTTCAGCCATGCTCTCTGGGGGCGCAACCCCAGTACAAGAGAACGAGGTAATCTTCCTCGATGACATCCTGCAAAGCGCAGATGCCATAATTTTAACTTCCGTGCAACCAACAGATCAACACCCAGCACCGTGGATACTCGAACTCAAAAAGGGGGACGAGTATTTCGATGAAGTCGTTGTAATCCTCTCACGTTATGGTTTTACACTTCGAAAGTGGTCGCTTTTTTCAGGTTCGGGCGCAGAATTTAACTCAGATGAACCTCATCGTTCCTTTATTGCTACGATTTCTGGGCCAGAGGACATGCACAGTTTCACTCTTACGGAAAACGGAAGTATATCCTTTGATGGTGAGGATTATGACATGACACAAGGTATGGGCGAGGTTTTCGTGAGCGATATTTTCAAATTAGCTGAGAGATATGGGGTATAAAAGGAGGAATTTATGAAAAAGCCAGAGTTTCATGGTTGGATTTTATTCTTAAGCTATCTTTTGGCATGTTATACGGGGCTTTACTTTACCACATTTGATGTTTTTTCGTGGAAGTCTCCAGTAGGTGGCACTCAGTTTCTTTTGATTTGGACAGTCATCGCGATACTTCATCGGGAGAGCAAAAAATTTCTATGGATTTCTGCAGGGCTCCAAACCTCCGTCTGCGTTTTGTGGCTACTGTTTCATACTGAAATAGGTGTCACCATGATAGAAGGATTCATGTCTATACGTATCGTGGAATCAATCATCACTCACTACTTCTTTCTTGTGTTCGTCCCTTATATGAACTTCGCATATATAACGGACTATTGGGCGATTATTCCTCTGATACACGCTATTTTCTTTGGTTTTCTGGCACTAAAATACAGAAAAACAGACAAGAAAAATAACGATGTGTAAACTCGATTGTGCCTAATTTTAACGTCAACCTCTAGCTGCATGGATTGGAGGTTGGCGTTTTATCATAGAACTCTTTCGTCTGCCCCTCTACTTTGGCACGGAAAGGCTAGTCTTTGTCGTAACAGACGAAGCGACATTTTTCGTGCATAATTTGTCAGATTTTGGGAGCGAGTAGATAGAATTTCAAAAATTCGTAAATTGCAATAACAAATTGAACACTCACCAAAATAAAGTCATCCCTTATCTCCGATAGATGCGATCTAACTCAGTATCAAACAACTCCTCTGGAGTATGATATCCTAATCGTTTGGT
>JAWXUK010000006.1:0-33476 GCA_044432785.1 Eubacteriales bacterium
TCTTTGCACAGGCTCTCGTCACGCATGACCTTTGAGAACATAAAATCGTTGCTGATGGGGAGGGCATACCATTCTTCTTCCGTTAGGGTTCGTGCCAAGGTGTTTCACCTCCTTTTTTGATATAATACCATGATTTCAAAAAGTAAACAAGAATTTTCTGGAAAATTACTAGCTTTCGCATGGGAGATTATGCTCATAATACGATTATTCTTTAACTGCATATCCCATCTCGGTAAGTTGTGTTATTGTTTTTGTAGATACTTCATCTATACAATTAGTGTCTATTTTCAGTAACATATAAACACCTGTCTGTGCAGGATAAGATAGATCCACACCATCGTGAGTAATTATGACTTTATCTCCTGTTTGTAAATCTGCAAACAGATTTTCATTAGAACTTTGATTTGATATTTTCATAGGACTATCATCTGCTATTACTATAACACTATTATCAGTAACTAAGCATATACCTGTAGCTATTGTATGCTTAAAGCCGTTAGTGGTAAATAGAATAACTGCAATTAAAATAATTACTCCGATGCAAACACCTATTAAAATTTTCTTTTTCATAAATTATACACCTCGCAAACTATTCATAATCCATTGTTGACTGCCTACCAGTCAACCTCTAACACCTCAATCATACCACCCCCCGCCAATAAAATCAAGCTATTTTAGTGAAAATTCACAAACGACGTGTTTTGTTCACGAACGACACTGGAAGAGTTTTGGTCTTGTACTTGTTCCTCGAACAAATCTTCGAGAAATTCAGCCACTCTCAAGCCCTCTTTGTAGGCACCACACCCTGCACCACATTGATACCACCCAGAACGTAAGACATTGACAAGCAACCGTCACCATCAATCCAGATGGTGACGGTTTTTCATTTCTATTCTACGAATGTGACGACTCTGGTAAAAAACCACCGTCTTTATTCGAGTACCGCCCAACTTTGAGATAGTCCCTACCTAGCCTACTCATGTCTTTTATACATATTTTACCAATTCGCCCTTTTTCCACCTCTTTCATCATTTCCATAAAATTCGGTCTTTCAAAATTTGTCCCAGACCAGCCGTCATCGCTGAAGTGCTTCGTGTTGGTGAAGCCATTTTTCTTTGCGTAGTCCTCTAACAGCTTCTTCTGATTTCTGATTGAATTACTCTCGTTTGCGACCTTGGAAGTGCCCTTGTGGTACAATTCATCATCTCTGGAAAGTCGGCTATATAAAGCCGTATATTGTTCTGTAATCTTCATCTAATCATCTCCTTTCTGCCACATTTTATTATATTGTGTGGCTATGCTATCCCTTTGAGGGGTGCGTGATAAAGATTACTCTTACATTCTACAACTCCAGTTTGAGATATTTGAGTTTTGATCAGGTGGCATAAAATCGTTCCTCTCGTTCGTGATGGGTGGTATCAAGGTCGGGCAGGGTGTGATGGAGAGGAATGAAAGTGGTGTCTAGAGAGAACACGATATAGGAAAAGCCGTCACCAACTAAGGAAGTCAATAACAGCTTCAACAAATGTAGTTAGTTCTTTTTATCGCTCATAGAGGTAATCCCTCCTGAACAAAAAAACAAATAACTTGAAGCCATAAAAAGTGCGTCCATGCTGATTGGACGCACTTTTATGTTCCCCTTATCGTAGATAATCACCGTCCGAAAGGCTTTTGAGTGTATTTGTTAATTTGCTCGTCAAGATTCACTAGAAAGGGACTTCATTAGTTGATCATGGCTCGATGAGGATAATTTCTTTTTTCATTGCCAAGCCTAAGATTTCCCCTACAGACGTATTCTCCTGCCCATCGTAGACCGCTAGAAAGAGATTGCATTTCTCCGCAAGCCATTTATTTCTCCGACTCACGCAGTCATCGGTGTGGTGGTTAGAAATCCGAAATTCGTCCTCGCAGTTTGGCATGACGGTATCGTAGAACAGAGAGTGACTATCGTCCGACCATTCATTTGCCAGTTCTTCGCTTGATAGAATCGGGTATATTTCTAGCGGTGGGTAGTTGTCTTTCAAGGATAAGAGGATTTCAGCCGACCATAATTCAACACCGCAGTCCATACCGATGTAAAATTGGTAGACACCCTTATCTAGTTGTTCTATGATAGCTTGCTTCAAGCGGTCGAGCATGGCGGTACAGTCGGGGTTGGTTCTGTCCTCTCCGTAGGGCAATTTGTTGGAATTGTAGCCAGTGATACAGCATTTTGCATTTTTGTTTAAGATAATCATTGGATTTTTTCCTTTCATCTCAATAATCTAGAGGTTCAAGAAACTGAACGGAATACCTTTGCAGGTGTGGGTATCACTACCCTCTTATATATAATACCACTAATTTAGCTATAAAGCAAGTTAAAAATTAAGCCAAATTAACGTATGGTTGTAGCTATAATTGTATTAAAATAGCTATATTAGGAGGTGTTGAAATGAACGAAGAATTTATTCGAAGCAAGATTGACGAGTTAAGACTGGCTAAAAAGTTATCTGAAAGAAAGTTGAGCAAAAATTTAGGAAAGAATGAAAGTTATATCAATTCTATCAGTAACGGCAAATATTTACCATCATGGGTTGAATTTTTCTATTTATGTGATTACTTCGAGATAACTCCAGCACAATTTTTCAATGATGACTGCGAACAATCTTTAGTGAAAGAACAGGCGACAACTTTAATGCAAAAACTAGATGACGAAACAACAGAGATATTGATTTTGTTGTTAAAAAAGCTACACAATCCGAATTGAAGAAAACCGACCTGTCTGCCTGAAAAGGCGAACAGGTCGGTTTTTGTATATTATTTGCGATTTTGATTGATTTTAAGAGAAAAGTGATATAGAATATTAGATATAGAAATGATGGGGAGAGCTAATCCACGCACTTGCCACTTTTTCTATGAATTTCTACAGAAAGTGAGGGTAATCCCTATAAATGGAAAATAGTGGTATTTACGTCACTGTTTTAGATACCACATATTGTCATGCTCTTTTCCTTCGACAAATTCTACAAAATAATTAAATACACCGACAAAATTCAGCAGAAAACCCTATTAAGAATGTTGTAACATTATATTATCTCGAGAAATAATTATGTTGCAACAAATTAGGAGCGGTTTTTATCTGCTACAGTTTGTACCCCAAGTACACCGTCTATTTCTTGATCAGAGATAGGCGGTTTTTTTCACCCCATTGCGTGGGGTGTCGCAGTCCCCCCTCCTTTGTTATTCGTTCCCAAAAATCGAGTAACAAAGGAGAAGATAATGAAAGTACCCAAAACACCAGATGATTTTGATTACGATCTATGGACAGAGAATGGTTCATATTTCATGCGTATCAAACGCACTGGTGAACAATGCGAGATAAACCTCGATACCATGCGTTTACTTAGAAACGAGGAAAAACGACTTCGTAGAGAAAAGGAGGACATTCTCGTTCCCGTGAAACAAGGTCACAAGGAAACAGACAGGAAAATCAAGATTTCCCTATTATCCTTAGATTATTTAGACAGCAATTCATCTCAAGGGGAGTCCGCTCTCAGGTATGAAACGGATTTCAATGAAGGTCTGGCAACCTCAATCAAAGAAGAAGGGTTTCGCTTGCAACTCACCAAGAGGCAACTACTTGTCTATGAGAAATGTTTGCTACAAGGAATGCCATACGAGGAATTTTCGGAACTTTATGGCATTTCGGTAGATTGTATCCGTTCGACAGTACGATGGGTGCGGAAAAAGGCTCGAAAGTTTTTCTGAAGTTTTTTTCAAAAACCTGTCACGTTTTACACTTGTTTTGTCCGTTGTATAGTAGAGGGATAAATTTCTGGATATTGCAGATAGCCATGCTATAAACCTCTAAGCCTCCAGACCCCTCTACCTTGCACCTTGAAAATTGAATAGTTGTATATCTAATACGTTCCGTGAGAGTGGAGCAACGCATGGTGATGACCGCAATGATACCTTTTAGGTGGAGCGATCGTGTAAACGTAAGGAAGTGATCCCAAAGTAACCGAGGAAAGATGTAGTGTTCGTCAAAATTCATAGGAGCACAACCGCAAGGACATCAAAATTGGAACATTGGCAACACACCCCTGAAGTCTAGCCCAAAACAAGCACTATGGTGGTGTTTGATTGCGAAGATACTCTCACGGCATAATGATACTCTCGTCCAGCCACAACTCAAATAATGGGGGCGACTTCGAGCAATCCTCGGAGGGGTGAAAATCCCGTGATGTCTGCCAAGACAGTTAGATATACCCCTTATGGTGGGGAGGTGCGAAACAAATACACCATAGATAAGTTTTTAGGGTGAAAACTACGAGCCAGAGCCATATTATATGGTTCTGGCTCGCCCTTTTGTCCTAAAAAAATAAAAAGGAGGAGTTCGTGATGGAACTGACAATGCAAGGCACAAATACTTATGAAGTTGACGGTAAACAGTTTATCGTTACCTCACAGTTTTCGGAAACTTCCGAAAAAACATTCGCACAAAAAATTGTTGATATGATTATCGAAGATTTAGAAAATTCAAAATAAAGCCTGACATGGGCAATTATTTGTGGTATAATGGTTGAGTAGATATTGCTATTCGCCTGCTATACAGAAAGGAGCAGAAATGCAGACAAGTAGTAAAAAATCAAGAGAGGTCACAGCCTTTCTATACCTCCGATTGTCCAGAGATGATAATATGGACGGAGAGAGCAATAGTATTACCAATCAAAAAACCCTACTCACCAAGGTGGCAAAGGAAAAGGGGTACACGAACCTATTGACTTTTGCAGACGACGGGGTGAGCGGTGTTACCATGAATCGCCCAGAATTCAAGAAAATGCTCACAGAGATTGAAAAAGGACGTGGTTCGGCTGTTTTCGTAAAAGATATGTCACGGATTGGTCGCAACTATATCGAAGTGGGGCGACTTACAGAGGATTTTTTTCCAGAGCATAACATTCGTTTGGTGGCTGTGTCGGACGGGATAGACACCGACGAGGGTGAGAACGAACTCGCCCCCATAAAAAATTTGTTCAACGAGTGGTATTCGAGGGACATCTCGAAAAAACGACGGATCAGCAATAAAATCAAAGGTTCGTCTGGTATTCCACTCGGCTCTCCACCCTATGGTTATCGACTGCGTGACGATGGATCCAAAATGTGGGAACCAGATCCAGAATCCGCCCTTGTAGTGAAACGTATTTTTGATATGTCAATCGAGGGACATGGTATTGAACAGATCGCTGCACAATTAAGCCGTGAAAAACTCCTTACCCCATTAAACTATTGTCAGTCGAAAGGGATAGGACGTTCTGGAAAACCAAGCGAAAATCCCTACCACTGGAACTCCTCCACCATCAATAAAATTCTAGCCCTACAAGAATATTGTGGTGACGTGATCAACTTCAAGACCTATTCTAAGTCTTACAAACACAAGAAAAGACTAGATAATCCAGAAGAAAATAGAATGATATTCAAAGATGTCCACGAGCCAATCGTCAACAGAGAACTGTTTGAAATCATTCAAAGCAAACGAGGTAAAACACGCAAACGCAAAAAAGCTGACGGAGAGCGAAATATGTTTTCTGGCTTGCTCGTGTGTGCCGATTGCGGTCACAACCTCCATTATCACTTTAACCAGAAAAACCACGATATTCAATACTTCACTTGTTCCAATTACAAAGGTGATCGTGGGGATTGTCCTAGCACACATTATATTAGAGTGGATTTTCTGGAAAAGGTAATATTGCAAGAGTTGAAACGACTGATGAAGTTTGCCAACAAGAATGAGGAACGCTTTACGGAATTGGTTTCCCAACACGCAGACAGGCTCGCTAAAGACGAACTTGACAGGACAAAAAAAGAGATTGCCAAGCTAAAGCGTCGGGACGAAGAACTAGATACACTCTTCAACAAAATCTACGAGGACAACGCAAGTGGAAAACTTTCGGACAGTCGCTTCAAAAAAATGTCCACGGCTTACGAGGACGAGCAAGCAACTAATCAAAGTGCGATAAAAGAAAAAACCGCCTTGATTGAACGTAATCAAAGCGATAGTGAAACCGCCCAGATATTCCTCAAGGCAGTGCGAAAGTATTTGAGGGTGAGCAAACTCTCAACCAAAATGTTAAACGAGATGGTACAGAAAATCGAGATCGAACAATATGAGAAAGTGGAAGGAACGTATATCCAGAAACTCACGATCCATTACACTTGTATCGGTTCAGTGACATTGCCTGAAAATGTTACACTACCTCTTATTCAAATGCCAGTTCGGAGGGGGATTTCCGTTGCCTATGCCCACTAAAAAGAATAGAAAAAGCGAGTGTTCTTATAAAGATCGTCTAAATCCTATAAGAACACTCGCAGTGGTGCGCGGAGCGGGAGTCGAACCCGCACGCCCTTGCGAGCACTGGCACCTGAAGCCAGCGAGTCTACCAATTCCACCACCCGCGCGAGTAATGTATGACTCATACTTCATTATTCTACCAGAAATCCCCCTCTTTGTCAAGGGAAATTTTAGCGTTGTGCAACCATTATATCATCAATTGACCTCTCAATTTCTAAATTCAATAAAAAACGAGACCTTCTCTATCGAAAAGGTCTCGTTTTTTGTTATTTATTCTCGTATTTACGTCTTGGGGGCTTTTTCATGGGACGTTTGCGCTCCTCTTTTGCTGCAGGAGGGAGGAGGGTGAGTGAGATGGTTTTGTTGCGAATTTTGGTTCCTTCTAGCATTGGCATTGCTAAAAGAGCATCTTCTTTCGTAAGCTCAACGTCGGAATAATCGTTACAAATTTTGATATTTCCGATGCGATTTGGGGTGAGATCGCTCCCTTCCACAAAGGCGCCCACAATGAAGTTCGGCATAACCTTGTGACGACGTCCCACATCCACTCGAACACGAACACGGTTGCCCACAACATTATCAAAAGCGCGAGCTGGACGACCTTCGCTAGAACGCCCCTCGGTCGCACGACGTTTGATGGTTGGGATGCTTGGAATTTCTCGTTTCTCCTCGCCTAGCATAGCTCGGAGAGCGACATTTGCAATCTGAGTCAGGTCGCAACCTGCCTCAAGGAGAGCATCTAAGACCGGTTCATTGTAATCTTCGGTGCGATTCTCAATGGCAGTTTTGATATGCTCGAGGTGCTCTTCTCCACGTCTGCGCTTGATTTGTTTGGCAGTTGGAAGTTCGGAATCTAGCAGCTTTTGTCCTGTATGGTGCTCAATATCCATGATTTTACGTCGTTGAGATTTATCGCAGACAAATGTGTGCGAGACACCACTTTTCCCCGCACGGCCTGTACGTCCGATACGGTGAATATAATATTCTCTCTCAAGTGGGATATCAAAGTTAAAAACAGCCTCGACATCTTCGACGTCAATCCCTCGAGCTGCCACGTCGGTTGCCACCAAAATCTTGGTTTTGCCCAACTTATACCCACGCATAACTGCTGTCCGTTGAAGCTGTTTCATGTCGCCGTGGAGCCCTTCACTTGCAAAATGGTGGTTGTTGAGATATTCAACCAATTCATCCACCATTCTTTTGGTATTACAGAAAATCACGCTACGTTTTGGGTTGTGATATTGAAGTAAAAGGTTGATTGCCTCCATTTTCTTCCCACGTGGTACGTCATAGCAATGTTGCTCGATGGTGATATCATCACCACGAGGTGCCTCCACCTCAACCAAAACCGGAGTGGTTTGGAATTTTTTAGTGGCACGCAGGATGGAAGGTGGCATGGTAGCAGAGAACAGAATGGTTTGACGCTCCTCTGGACCTTGCTCGAGGATGTGCTCGATGTCCTCGAAGAATCCCATGTTGAGCATCTCGTCTGCCTCGTCGAGGACCACAGTGGTCATCTCGTGGAGGGAAAGTGTCCCACGATCGAGATGGTCCATCAGTCGCCCTGGGGTACCGATGACGATATTTGCGATTTTGAGTTGCGCCAGTTGAATTGGATATGCCTGTCCACCGTAAAGGGTGGCAAGCCTAATTCCCTTTTTGTATTTCGAGAATTTGCGAATTTCTTCTGCGATTTGCATGGCAAGTTCACGTGTGGGACACAAAATGAGTACTTGTACCCCTCCATCGCTGATTTTTTCTATCACAGGGATGGAATAGGCTGCAGTTTTTCCGGTTCCTGTTCCGGAAAGTCCGATGACATCTTTGCCCTCTAGGAGTGGGGTGATGGCATCGGCTTGGATTTTTGTTGGGGCTGTGTACCCCATCTCTTCGATGGCTTTGCGGATTTCTGGGGATAGGGGAAGGTCTTGAAATAGCATAGATTGCTCACTTTCTTTTTTGAGTTATTTTTTATTATACATGATAATGGAATATAATGCAAGGAAAATCTAGATTTTATTGAAAATTACTCCTTTCTATCAATTTTTCAAAATAATTTACCCCATGACTAGGAAGCTATATTGTCATAAAAAAGCAGATTCCTATCGCTTTGCATAGGAAATCTGCTATTTTTCTTTTGCATGGAAGCTCTTAGAGTCCCTTTTGGGGTCGATTCTGCATAAAATCTCAATTCTCTGAAACCATTGAATTTCAATGGTAATTACACTGTCTTAGAGCTTAGACGTTGCGAGTTCCATTTTGTTCCATCTTTTTTTGAAATTAAGATCGGCACTACATGAGTGGGGCGAGTAGTCGGAAAATACGGCCTCGCAATCTACGGCTGACGGGAAGGGCACGAAACTTGTCAAATGTCATGAGTTGACAGCGTTTAAGGGTTGTTTGAAAGTCGGATTCCATCTCGGAAATTTCGGGAACATCTTCCATATAAGTTGCACACTCAAAATGATGGTATAGACTGCGATAATCAAGGTTCACCGTCCCTACCACAGCTTTTTTTCCGTCACATACGAACATTTTCCCATGAATAAATCCTTCGGTATATTCGTAGATCTCGATCCCTGCTTCCATTAAAATGGGATAAAAAGTACGAGCAATATCGAAAGGGAGCTTCTTATCTGGGATGTGTGGCATCATAATTTTAACATCCACTCCACTTTTCGAGGCAACCGTAAGAGCTGTAAGCAGTTCATTATCAATGATAAGGTAAGGAGTCATGATATAGAGGTATTGTTGCGCCTTGTTAATGATATCCATATAAACGGTCTCGCCTACACGATCGTGGGTGAGCGGATTATCACAATAGGGCATGATAAAACCTGTTTTTTTGGGATAAACTTCCGATTTCAAGTAGATTTCAAAGTCGTCATCCACTTGGTCCTCGATGTTCCACATCTGCAAAAACATCAGGGTAAAACTTTTGACTGCCTCCCCATCTAGCAAAATTGCAACGTCTTTCCAATGGCCATAGACCACTTTTTCGTTGATATATTCATCTGCTAAATTCACCCCTCCGTTGAAGGCGATTTTTCCATCAATGACAAGAATTTTTCGATGATCTCGATTGTTTTGATGAGTGGAAATCAGAGGAATAATAGGGCTGAAAATCTTCGCCTTGATCCCCTGTTCCGTCAGAAAATCATCATAATTACTAGGAAGCGTGAGCATTGTGCCCATACCATCATACATGACACGCACTTCCACCCCTTGTTTCGCTTTTTCTATTAGAATTTCAAGGAGTTCGCCCCACATCTTCCCCTCATCTACGATAAAATACTCAAGAAAAATGAATCTTTCTGCTTTTGAGAGCTGTTTTTTCATCTCAGCAAATTTATGCTCCCCAAGTGGGAAGTAGGAAATTGTGGTATTTTGATAAATGGGAAAACCACTGGTATTTTCCACATAATGCGCTAGATTTTTGAGGGGCTTTTCTTGTAAATCTTCAAGTACTGGGGGGGAAGTTTTCAAAAATCCACTGGTTTTATCCAAAGTGAGTTGCACCTTTTTATGAAAGGTGCGTCCACCTAAATTTCGTTCCACAGCTAAATATAGAAAACCACCAAAGACTGGGATCACAAGGACTGGCAGTATCCAGGCTAGCTTAAAGGCTGGGTTTGACTTGCTATTGATGATGGTGACCACTAAAAAAGCGCTGAGGAGTGCAAATCCACCAACAAAATAGTAAACAATATCAAAAAACCACTGATAAATCGAAAAAAACAGCAACAATTGCAGTATCATCAATGCCACTACAATAACCGTTCTCCCAAATAAAATTTTGGGAACTAAAAATTTATTCGTCATTTTAACCAAAATATGGCACCTCGTTTCTCTACTGCGATATACTTACCATTTCATTATACCACATCAAGCGACTAATACAATAGTAATCTCTGAATTTTCTATTAAAATATGATAAAAACATCCATCACTTCTTCGAAAAACACGTGTTACAACGGTGTCTCGCTCGAGATTGCACTTTTTTGACAAAAAAAGGTCGTAGGATTAGTAGGGATTGACTTTTGAATGGAATTGTGGTATAGTTACTTGAAATTTGTTGTCTTAGAATTTTATTATTCAATTTTATTGTATTTTCGGAGGAATTTTAGTGGAACTTCTAACTTATTGGGAGTCTTTATTTAATGATAGCGTTAACCCTTGTTCTATTTCTGATTTAGAGACCGACACGATCGTCTTCATGAACCTTGCTATGAAGAAGATGTTACAAGAATTTGGTGACTATACCGAACAAAAATGCTATGAGTTGATGCATGGACGACAGGAACGTTGCTCTTTTTGTCCTAATGAACGACTAGAATTCGCTATTATCGAAGAAACTTACATTTATAATAAGAAATTAGACCAGTATTTCCGAGTCAACCACACCTTGCTTGAATATTATGGACAAAAATACAACCTTTGTAAATACTTTTTGGCACCAACCTTCGATCAACAACAACTCGACTATGAAGAGGCGATGCACACTTGCGAAAAAATCGTGTTAGAGGAAGAAATCGAGCAAATTCCACGTTTTCTCGAGCTGATTGGAAAGTTTTACAATGCTGAAAAAGCACATATTTATCGCATTGATAAAAAGCAACAAACCCACACTTACGAGTGTGCTTGGGCAAAATCTGAAAACGCTGTGATGCACCCTGAACTAAGCGAACTTGTTCCTGCTGAGCATCTATTCCAGTGGGAAACCGAAAAAAATGAGATGGGAATGATTGAAGGGAATCGTCTTCTCCACGACTACGACGAAAATTCCTTCCAAGCCCACATGCTTAACACATTTAACCTAAATAATGTTCTCTTTTGCCATGTTGGAGACGGAATTGTCACACCAAAACGCACTGTCGGTCTGAGCAATCGCAAATCCCCTGAGGCCGATTATCGTCTTTTAAAAGCGGTTTCTGAACTGATTAATCATGTTGGAAATTCCCAAGAACTGATTCGAGTTTTAGACTATGTAAAGGATTATGATGTCTTAACTGGTTTTTATAGCCGAGAGAGTTACTCCAAAAAAGTACAAGAATTACAAGGGAAACGCCTTAAAAGTCTAGGAGTCCTCTATATTTCTGTTAATGGATGGCGTAAAACCATCGAATCCCATGGAACCACCAAGGGAGATAGTCAGGTTCGTCGCTGTTCTGAAATTTTAAGTGCACATTTCGGAAAAGAGTTTTATCGCATTAGCACCAGTGGTTTTGTCGGTTTTTTCGGAGACATCACTGAAGAACTTTGTTTAGATCAAATCCAAAATTTACGAACAAAATTCAAAGCTGATGATTTTTTCCCCTTTACTATGGGGCATTGTGTTCATACGGGAAATTTCAATGTGGAGTCCATGGTAAAAGAAGCTCAAATCATGATGTATATCAACAAACAGCGCTATTATTACAAGGAACGATTAGAGGAAAATCCCTCAACCAATAACCTTCTCAATGATTTGCTACGAAATTTAAATGACGGCGAGTTTATGGTCTATTTACAACCACAAGTGGACCTTCAAACAGATGAGGTTATCGGCGCAGAAGCCTTGATTCGTCGCTTTGATAAAAAGAATCAACAAATGGTATTTCCGGATGAATTCATTTCGCTCTATGAGCAAGAATCCATCATCAGGCACGTAGATATTTTTGTGTTGCGTGAAGTATGTCGAATGCTCGCAGAGTGGAAAAAGCGTGATCGGCAAATACCAATTTCGGTCAACTTAAGCCGTGTTACCCTGCTAGAATTCGATATTGTCAACACTATCGCCGATATTTGTGATGAATATGAAATCGACCATCACCTGATTATCATTGAAGTTACTGAACGGGTGGGACTCATTGAAAATGATGTAGCCTCAAGCTTGATTTTAGAATTCCGTGAAAAAGGATTTAAGATTTCTCTTGATGATTTTGGCTGCGCTTACTCTAATATTGTCACATTAGCAAAAATCGAAGTAAACGAAGTTAAAATCGATAAAAGTTTGATTGACGACCTCACTTCCAGCGAAAAAAGTCAGCTCATCGTCGGAAATGTACTTCATATTTGTAATTCTTTCCAAGATACTCACACCCTCGCCGAAGGAATCGAAACCATACTGCAAGCTGAAATTTTAAAGGATTATGGTTGTACTTATGGTCAGGGTTATCTCTATTCTCGACCCATTTCTAGCGAAGATTTTTATCTTAAATATATTGCAACAAACACTTAATCCAAAGACATAATCATCATTTCATCCCTATTTAACACACAAAGGAGAACATTATGGATCAAAGATTATACCACTGTATGCTAAAAAATCTAGAAAATGAACTGATGGCAGTTTTTTGGTACGATTTAAAAACCAGAGAGGTTTTTTTCGCCAATCAAATCGCCATGCAACACTTGGCAGATCACGAGGGAAAGATCGATTTTGGTGCTATTTTCCCTTATGATTATTCCAACACAGCCCACCAAGAACTGGTGCTAGATCAATTACAACTGACCGATTCTGCCATCCTATATGATGTCCCCATCACAACCAGTTCTGATGAGAGCGTTATTTGCGACATTCAAGTTGGCTATTCCAATCAAGATAAAACAGAATTATTCGTCGAATTAACCTTTAAAGAGGGGATTGATGCTAAAATCCCATATCCTCACCTCAAGCAAACCCATTTAGCCTCAGACGACGACTTTGACGAACGACTTTATCGTTGTTTTCTGACCACATTAGATCGCGCGCAAGAGGCACTATTTTATCTCGAAAAAGGGGAGCATATTCCCTTCTACGCAAATAAAATGGCACTCCTCAATTTTGCTAATCAAGATGGTGTCTTAGACTACTATTCCATTTTCACGGTTGCCGAGGAAACCATGGCTCTGCGCTCTCAAATTCAAGAGCAACTCAATCAAGGTGATTCCACTCTGTTACACGATCTCCCACTTTTGACAAATCAAGGGGAAAGTAAAACTTGTAATCTTTTTGTAGGCTATGCAAATGATCAAAAGGACATCTTTTTTATTGAAATTCTCTTTCACGAAGAAGAATTTTTAGTGCAATTACTATAAAGCTTTGAAGTTATACACTAAGAAATGACCGCTATGGTGAGGGACCATCAAAACTTCTATAGATTTGAATGGTCCTTCTCTTTGCCTGAAAGCGTGATCGAAATAATGGTATAATGATAATTTTTTTACACGAGCTCTCTTCGAACCTCGCTATTTTCATCTTGTTTTTTTTCGTTTCTTGTGGTATAATGAATCTGTTACCACTCATATTTCATTTAAAAAGGAATTTAAATTATGTTAATCGTCTATATCTCTCTCGTTGCTGGGTTTATTCTTCTGGTAAAAGGTGCTGATTATTTTGTGGATGGCGCCTCGAGTATTGCAAAATTTTTCGGTATGCCTAGCCTTGTTATTGGTCTTACCATTGTTTCTATCGGCACGTCGGCACCGGAAGGAGCTGTGAGTATTACTGCTGCATTAAGTGGCAGCAACGACATTGCAGTCGGTAACCTCATCGGATCGAATATTTTCAATACTGCAGTGGTGGTTGGCGTTTGCGCCATCATTCACGCCATTACAGTGGACAAGCAAATCATAAAAAAAGAGTTTCCTTTTATGATTATCTGTTCCATTTTAACCGGAATTTTGCTTCTTGATGGGGTTGTGAGTCGAGTTGATGGTGCTATTTTATTTGTTGCCTTTCTCACTTATATGGTTAATGTACTCATTTATGCACTCAAAAGCAAAGCCGAGCCCTCCGAAGATACTGCCCGTCCCAACATGATTCGTGCCTCCCTTACCTGCCTCATCGGTGCTGCTGCCATCGTGGTGGGAGGAGATTTCGTTGTGGATGCTGCGCAACAAATCGCCCTGAGTTTCAACCTATCGGAAAGCGTCATTGCTCTTACAGTTGTCGCACTAGGGACCTCTCTTCCCGAGCTAGTCACCTCCATTGTCGCTGCAAATAAGGGTGAGAGCGATATTGCGATTGGTAACGTAATTGGATCTAATATCTTCAATATGCTCTTTATTTTAGGGCTTTCTTCAATGATTTCTCCTATTACCCCTTCTGCAACTGCTGTGATTGATGTCAGCGTTTTCATTCTCATTGCCATCTCTGTTTATCTCATTTCCCGTGCAAAAGAAAAAATTAACCTGATATCTGGTATTCTTTTGGTTTCCACTTATGCCGTTTACACTGCATATCTTTTTATCCGTTAATCTTAGCCAATTTATCAGTCAACTTTAGAAAAGAGGATTTTTATGTCACACCAAACCATTGTTATCATTGACTTCGGAGGACAATATAACCAACTGATCGCCCGTCGAGTCAGAGAAAATAATGTCTACTGCGTGGTCAAGCCCGATACCACTCCCTTAGCTGAAATCAAGGCTCTCAATCCCATTGGAATTATATTTACCGGGGGTCCCGGCTCGGTTTATATCCAAAGTGCCCCCAATATCGACCCCGAGATTTTCTCTTGGGGGGTGCCCATTTTGGGAATTTGCTATGGCTGTCAGCTGATTGCACACCATCTTGGTGGCGAGGTTACCCCTGCTCAAGATGATTCTGCACGGGAATACGGAAAAACCACGACATATTACGAAACAGATTGCCAACTTTTCCAAGGGATTGATCCTACCAGCACATCTTGGATGAGTCATGGTGATTATATGGCAAAGGTTCCTACTGGATTTTCACTTGTTGCCCATTCGGATAACTGTCCTACAGTGGGAATTGCAGATGAAACTCGACATTTTTATGGGGTTCAGTTCCACCCAGAGGTCAATCATACACTAAATGGCGACAAAATATTAAAGAATTTTCTACTAAATATTTGTAAAGTAAAGTGCGATTGGACCATGGAAGATTATTGTAAAACCTCCATTGCAAAGATTCGAGAGCAAGTAGGGGAGGGAAGAGTTCTCCTTGCTCTTTCTGGTGGCGTTGACTCTTCGGTGTGTGCAGCCCTTCTTGCAGAGGCCATTGGAAGCCAACTCACCTGCGTTTTCGTAGATCACGGATTGATGCGTAAAGATGAAGGTGATGAGGTTGAGGAAGCCTTTGGTAAATGGGCGATGAACTTTGTGCGTGTGGACGCAGAGGATCGCTTTTTAGGAAAATTGAAGGATATTTCTGACCCTGAAACCAAGAGAAAAATCATCGGAGAAGAGTTTATTCGTGTTTTTGAAGAAGAGTCTCAGAAAATTGGAGCGGTAGAATTTTTGGCACAAGGCACCATTTATTCTGACGTAATTGAGTCGGGTAGTGGAAACGCAGCAGTCATAAAAAGTCACCATAATGTAGGTGGACTTCCAGATTATGTTGATTTCAACGAGATTATCGAACCATTGCGCTCCTTATTCAAAGATGAAGTACGTGGACTGGGACGAGAGCTTGGTCTTCCAGAGCATCTGGTCATGCGTCAACCTTTTCCAGGTCCTGGTCTGGCCATTCGTGTGATTGGTTCTCTCACAAAAGAGAAATTGGATACCCTGCGCAATGCAGATTTCATCTATCGAGATGAGATTGCAAAGGCAGGATTGGATAAGGAGATTCATCAATATTTTGCTGTGCTAACTAATAGTAGATCAGTGGGAGTCATGGGTGACGGACGTACTTATGATTATACTTTGGCGCTTCGTGGTGTCACTACAAGTGACTTTATGACAGCGGACTGGGCACGAATTCCCTACGATGTACTCGATAAGGTTTCGGTAAGAATTGTAAATGAGGTGGACGGTATCAATCGAATTTGTTATGATGTGACGAGTAAGCCTCCGGCGACGATAGAGTGGGAATAATGTCTTAAAACCTTTAAATAACTGAAAATACAAGGTTTTATCCACATAAAAGTTAGGATTGATTCTATTTTGATTCTACTTCTTATTCTTCAATAAAATAAAAGGGAACTCCCCTCTTGTTTGAAAATCAATGTTTCAAACGAGAGGGGAGTTTTTTAGTCCTCTGATTCTGGAGATAAGAGTTTTTCAAAATCTGGCATGGGTTTATTCACGGGTGCATTCGGTTCAAAAAGTGGTATATCACAGGAGACAAATGCCTTCTTCTGCATTGCAATAAGATGTTGTTCCTCCAAATAATAGGAAACCTCTTGTTCCCTAGTAGGATTGGTAGCTATGAAATCAGATCTTGCTTGCCCTATCTCTGCAAAGTGCTCCGCAACTAGATACAACGCTTCACAAATTTGTGGATTATGAAAGCGAATATTCATGGTCTCTTTTAACATATTTCCGTTATGATCACAATCGCTCACCAAATAACTATCCATTTTTTCGGCAAACTGATAAACAATCGCCATGAAATCTCCAACTGTTTGCAGACTTATCTCGGCGATTTCAATTTCTAAGAGTTCATTTTCACCAAGTCCCATCGCCTTTGCCAATTTCTTTAACTGCTCTGGTTTAGGATTTCTGGAACCTAATTCATATTTTCGGATGGAAATTTCACTGACACCAGATAATTCTGCTAACTTTTTCTGGGTTAAACCGACTCGTCTTCTATGATATAGGATTTTTTCGCCAGCTCTCATGAAATCACCACCCTTTCAGTTACTATTGTATCACATCTCTTTTCTAAAATCAAGATAAAGGTGTTGTCGAAGTTTGACGAACGATTCTAGTCGCAAACCTATTGACAGGTACAAAAGTACATGTTATACTCATAATGGTTAAGAGGTACAAGTGTACCTCGCCAAATATAAGGAGGAATTCATATGAAACAGACCAACAATCCTATCCCAGCAGAGCAAAATTCCCAGTTCATCACCCCCCACGAGGTGTCACAGCTCTTGCAAATCAGCGTTTCTCACTCTTACAAATTAGTACGAGAGATGAACGAACAGCTCAAAGCGCAAGGGTACATGACCATCTCTGGACGCATCAGCAGGAAGTATTTCCAAGAAAAATTTTATGGATTCGAGGAGGTCAACAATTATGCCAGCCTATAAGGACGAGAAAAAAGGGACTTGGTACGTTCAGTTCTACTTCAAGGACTGGCAAGGGAAACAGACCAAGAAATTGAAACGAGGTTTCCTAACCAAAAAGGAGGCACAGGCATGGGAACGTGACTTCCTACAGCAAAAATCCGCAGATATGTCCATGACATTCGAAAATTTCATAGCAGTTTACACGGTAGATATGAAAAATCGTCTCAAAGAGAACTCGTGGCTCACCAAAGAACACATCATCAACAGCAAAATTCTCCCCTATTTCAAGCACAAAAAACTGAGCGAAATAGAACCTCGTGACGTGATTGCATGGCAAAACCAAATGATGGCACACAGAGATGCCAAAGGAATGCCCTACTCCCCCGTGTACTTAAAGACCTTGCACAATCAACTGAGCGCTATCCTGAATCACGCCGTCCGATTCTACGGTTTACAGTCTAACCCAGCTCGAAAAGCTGGGAATATGGGCAAAGAAAAAGGGACAGAAGTAGATTTCTGGACGAAAGAGGATTATCTACTCTTTTTAGACGAGATGAGGGACAAGCCACTTTCCTACTACGCCTTTCAACTCTTATATTGGTGTGGTATTCGCATGGGGGAGCTACTCGCCTTAACTCGTGGAGACATTGATTTAGAGGAGAAAACACTGAAAATCTCTAAATCCTACCAAAGAATCCAAGGTCGAGACGTGATAACAGACCCGAAAACCGAAAAAAGCAAGCGAACCATCGCCATTCCAGACTTCCTCGCAGAAGAACTAGCCGACTTTATCAAAGCCCAATATGGGTTAGAGAAGCACCAGCGACTCTTCCCCATTTCTAAGAGTTACTTGCACCATGAGATGAACCGTGGTTGTGAAAATTCAGGGGTAAAACGGATAAAAGTCCATTCTTTGAGGCATTCCCATGTGAGTTTGCTCATAGAATTAGGGTTTTCCGCCGTAGCAATCGCAGAACGAGTGGGACACGAGAGTATCGACATTACCTATCGATATGCGCACCTTTACCCTTCAAAACAGCGAGAAATTGCTGATACATTAAGAATGGAGTGATAAATATGTCAGTAAAACGCAAAGACGAGCAAAACCGATGGAGAAATAAGGTTGTGGCATTCCGAATGTCACCAGAAGAAGCCGATATGCTCAACAAACGAGCAAAAATGTCTGGCTTGAGCAAACAAGACTACATCTTGCACAAATTGCTCAATCAGGACGTGATTGTCCAAGGAAATCCACGAGTTTTCAAGCAACTTCGAGATCATATGTCAGATATTTTAACAGAGCTAAGAGAGTCCAAAGTGGAACACCCCGAACAAGACCTGTTAGATACCATAAATTACATCACAACCATCATGGATGGGTTCAGAAAGGAAGGCGATGCAGATTGAAGCAATCCCTAGACCACCAAAACGAAATGACCACCCCAAATCCACCTATTGGCGTAGGTGGGGAGCAGTCAAATCAAATGAACAAAGATATTATACCACAAGAACCCCTCTTTGACAAGGGTTTTTATGAAAAATCCGTCCCCATGATTTGTCTGTCCGATGTTACATCGGAACAAGTGAGCTGGCTCTGGTATCCCTACCTCCCATTCGGAAAGGTCTCTATCATTCAAGGAGACCCAGGCGAGGGCAAGACCTACCTCATTTTAGGGATCACCTCCTACCTCACAACAGGTCGAGCCCTCTTTGAGGCTGACCCAATCCCACCCATCTCGGTCATCTACCAGACCGCCGAAGATGGTCTCGCAGACACCATCAAGCCCAGATTAGAGGAACTGGGCGCCGATTGCAAGCGTGTCTTTGTCATTGATGAGGGGGAAAATCCCCTCTCTCTGACAGATGAGCGCATCCGTAAGGCAATCACAGAAAATCACGCTAAACTTCTCATTCTCGATCCACTCCAAGCATTTTTAGGGGCTGGAGTGGATATGCACCGAGCAAACGAGGTGCGTCCTGTCTTCAAAATGCTCGGTACGGTCGCCGAGGACACAGGTTGCGCCATCGTTATCATCGGTCACATGAACAAAAGTGGTGCAAAAAGTACATACCGCTCCATCGGTTCGGTGGACATTGTGGCAGTGGCAAGGAGCATTATGATCGTGGGGCGCAATCCCGACAACCCTGATCAACGCATTATCGCACATTCCAAGTCCAATCTAGCCCCACTGGGCGCTTCTCTCGAGTTTTCCATCGAAAATGGTCTGGTATTCGAGGGAGAAAGTGACCTGAGTGCTGACCAGCTCATTGGATTTAGCGGAAGTTCCAGAAACGTGAAAGAGGAAGCGAAAACCCTCCTCAAGCAACTTCTACAACATTCACCTCTTGAGGCATCAAGTGTCTATTCTGAAGCAAAAACGGCAAATATCAGCAAAAGAACCATTGATACTGCGAAAAAAGACCTTGGAATCCACTCGAAAAAGGTGGAAAACAAGTGGTTGTGGTCACTTCCCTAGCGGGGGGAACTCAGTCTTGATTCAAAATCAAGATCGCAAGGTTGCAAGATTGTACTGTAGAAACAGTTTGCAACCTTGCAATCTTCCCTCAAAAAATGAATATTAGGATGGTGATACCAATGGACTTCTTTGTCGGGAAAAAATCTCTACTAGCTGAACTCGAACGCAGCGAAGAAAAAATTCGTGACCTTCAGTCTCAACTCGTGCGTGAATCCATCTCGAAAAAGTCTGCCGAGCAGAAATCCCTAGAATTTGAAGAAAAAAACCATCAGTTATCCAAACAGGTGCTACGCTTAGAGCAGAAAGTGGAAGGACAACTTTCTCACATTTTTCAGCTTGGGGTGGAAAACCGAAATCTGCGCCAAAAGTTGGAATCTATCCCAACGAAAAAACCGAATAGTCGAGGGGCAGGTCGCAAGAAAAGTGTCTCGAAAGATGAGATTTTCATGGTGCAATCACTCTTGCGCAAGGGGAACAAAGTTGCTGAAATTGTTCGTATTTTGAATGAAGATACGAAGCAAGTTTGGACACATAGCAAGGTGACCTATATCAAAGAAAAATATCTCTGAGCCGCACTTTTAACAAGAAACTGTGAAGATTGTTCACAAGTTTTGGTAACGAAAGATTATCAGGGTTTGGGCAGGGTTTGGGCAAGCATCCTATTTGTCATACACCCAAAGGGTGATGAAAATAGGTCCTGCCGATGCAGAGGGAGAAAATCACAAAAATTAATTTATATGAAAAAAGAAGGGAGAAACCAATATGAACCGAAACAAAAGAGTGAACTTTCGCCTAACGGAATATGAGCTAAAAAGTTTGAATCACCGATCACGTCTCGCCAAGATGAAAGTGTCAGATTATTGCAGATCTTCTATTCTAGGAAAGGAGATTGTCGTGGTGGATGGCTTGGAAGAACTGCTCCACGAAATGCGAAAAATCGGGGGGAATATCAACCAAATTTCCTACCATTTGAACTGTGGCATGGGCTTAAACGGAGATTTAGGTCACATGAAATCCGACCTAAATCGCATCACCACACAAATATCACGGCTGTTAGGAGGTGACAGAGATGGCGATCCTCAAGACGGTTAACACGGGCACGGGGCAAGTCAAAGGTCTAAAATCTGCAATCAATTACATCGTTAACCCTAAAAAAACTGACGGTGGACGATTGGTCTATGGAAAAGGCTGTCTCAACGAGAACGCCTTCGAGGATATGTTGCTCACAAAAAAGCAGTTTGGAAAGGAAAAAGGTCGGCAGTTCGCCCATATTATCCAAAGTTTCCACGACAAAGACCCAGTCACCCCCGATATGGCATACGAAATCGGCAGAAAATTCGTGGAACGCAATCCGAAGTTTCGAGAGTTCCAAGTTCTTTTCGCAGTACACACCAACGAGGAACATCTCCACATCCATTATATCGTCAACTCTGTCAATGCTCAAAACGGTGCAAAATGGCAGTGTTCCAAGCAAGATTTGAACGATATGCGTGGTGTTTCTGATGATTTATGTCGAGAATATGGTCTCTCCGTGATAGAAAACCGTGGAAAACGAAATATGAACTATGGGGAGTATACAAACGAAAATTCGTGGAAGTACCAGCTCGCCAAAGATGTGAGGGATTGTCTGTGTATCAGCCGAGACTGGGATGAATTCGGTTTAGAACTTGCTGAAAAGGGGATTGAATTAAAGGTGTACCCACCCAATTTAGGGGACTACACCGTAGTTTTTGGCGTTTCAGAGGGCTATCACGGTTTGAAGGAGGGAAGAGTGTGTTCTTCCAACAAACTATGTGGATATGGCGACTTTTCTTTTCAAAATATCAACAATATCATCGATTTTAACCAATTAAACGAGCTATCCTCCGATTGGGATAATCGAATGGTGGGGTCTTTCTTGGAGAGTTTTGGGAATGATGGACAATTCCACGCACTTAGCATGACCTATGGAATTGATTGGAAAGCCCTTTGTTGGGAAGAAATTCAATATCTCATCGGGAAAATGAAGGCTCGTGAGAGCGATAATCGGGTGAGAAATGAGCTGATCCGTGAGAAAAAGGCAGATAAAGAGCGTTTCGAGTTGTTGCTCACTTGTGGTCAAGAATGGCTCGAGTGGTTTCGAGACTGGAGAGAGTGGCAGGAGGAAGATGATTGGGATAGGTAGTGTCCGCACTTGGGAGAGCTGAAGAAATTCGGCTCTCCTTTTTCTGTCTGTCAGAAAAATCACTAGAAAAACTGTTGCAAATTGTGTCAAAATTTGGTATAATGGACAAAACAGACGAAGGAGAACACCCATGCTTACATCTGAAATTCGCAATAAAATAGATAAAATCTGGACCGACATCTGGGGCGGTGGTATCACAAATCCCGTCACCGTGGTCGAGCAGATGACCTACCTCATGTTTATCCGCTCTTTAGACGAAAAAGAGCTGGAATCTGAACGTCTCGACCAACTAACTGGCGAAACCAACCCGAAAATCTTCCCACTCACCCCAGAAGGGCAGAGTATGCGTTGGTCGCAGTTCAAGGACAAGGACGCTCGTGAAATCTATGAGGTTATCAGCAAAAAAGTGTTCCCTTTTATCAAGACTTTGGGACAAAACGGCGAAACCGCCTTCTCTCGTTACATGAAGGATGCGATGTTCTCCTTCCCCGAAGGCAAGAAACAACTGCTCGAAAAAGTGGTCACCGAGCTCGAAAAACTCTACCAAGAGGAGATCACCGACCAAGATATGCTTGGTGATTTATACGAATATATGTTAGGAAAACTGTCCACTGCAGGGCAAAATGGACAGTTTAGAACCCCAAAACATATCCGTGACATGATGGTTTCTTTGATGAAACCCACCCCCACCGACTGGATCTGCGATCCCGCCTGTGGCACAGCTGGATTTTTAGTGTCCTCCACCGAGTATATTCGTGCCCACCACGAGGCAACCATGACCCCCGACCACTGGAAGCATTTTGGCGGAAATGCCTTTTCTGGTTTTGATTCTGACGAGACCATGTTGCGCCTATCTGCCATGAATTTACTGCTCCACTCTATCGAGACTCCACAGATCGAATACTGTGATTCTGTGTCAAAACAGAACGGAATTTCTTCAAAATACGACCTTATCTTAGCAAATCCGCCCTTTGCTGGTACAGTAGACAAAGAAACCATCAACGATAATTTGAAGGCTGTCACCGATACCAATCGCAGTGAATTGCTCTTTATTGCGCTGTTTTTGCGGATGCTAAAAGTGGGTGGGCGGTGTGCTTGCATCGTGCCTGATGGGGTGCTTTCTGGCTCGAACAAGGCTTTTGTGTCCATTCGCAAAGAACTTGTGGAAAATCACCACTTGCAAGGGGTCATTTCCTTGCCTAGTGGAGTTTTTAAGCCCTATTCTGGGGTTTCTACCGCTATTTTGCTCTTTTCCAAAACCGGAATTGGTGGGACTGAAAATGTCTGGTTTTACGAGATGAAGGCGGACGGCTATTCCTTGGACGATAAGCGAAAAGAGGTTGCCGAGAGCGATTTAGCCGATATTATCGCACGTTTTCACAATTTAGAGGGGGAGAGCGAGAACCCACGCACCGCCCAGAGTTTTCTGGTGCCAAAATCCGAAGTCGAGGGCAATAAATACGATTTATCCCTCAATCGCTACAAAGAATTTGTGTATGAAAGAGTGGAATACGAAAAACCCGCTATCATTTTGGATAAATTGACCACCATTAGCAAAGAAATTGCCAAAATCGAGGACGAGATGAGGGGGCTGATTTTATGAGCCAGTGGGAAATGGTGAGGTTGGGGGAGGTTTGTGGATTGAACATGGGACAATCCCCCGAATCATCTAGTTATAACGATAAACAAGACGGCTTACCCTTTTATCAAGGAAACGCTGACTTTGGAGATATTTCACCCACCACTCGATTATGGTGTAATTCACCGAAGAAAATAGCTGATTGTGGTGAATTATTGCTGTCAGTTCGTGCTCCAGTAGGTGCTATAAATATTGCAGCAGAAAAATGTTGTATTGGACGTGGGGTAGCTTCGTTAATTCCAAATGACAACTTAGATAACAAATTTTTCTACCACTTTTTGAAATCAAGTACAGAAAAATTAAACCAGAAAGCAACAGGTAGTACATTCAAAGCTATAAATAAATCAGTATTGGAAGAATTTCCTGTACCCTTCCCTCCTCTCGAAACCCAAAAACACATCGCCAAGACCCTCGACCTCGCCACAAAATTAGTGGATGGCTTTCGGCAGAAATTAGCGGAGCTGGATTTGTTGGTGCAGTCGGTGTTTTATGAGATGTTTGGGGATCCAGTGGAGAATGAGAAGGGGTGGGATAAACGCTTTATTTCAGATTTTGCAGAAGTTGGCTCTTGTAAACGAGTTTTTGTTGACGATCTAGTAGAAGAAGGCATTCCTTTTTACAGAGGAACAGAAATCGGTCAACTTGCAGTGGGAAATAATATTAAACCAACACTTTTTATAACAAAAGAAAAATATCTTGAATTAACAGCTGTTTCTGGTGTACCAACGATTGGTGACCTACTCATGCCCTCAATTTGTAGTGATGGAAGAATATGGAGTGTTAACACAGAAGAACCATTTTACTTTAAGGACGGTAGAGTATTGCGTATATTTGCATTTCAACCAAATGTTAATAGCCTTTATTTCCTAAATGCATTGAAGGTGAAATTCTCAAATGATTACCTAAAGATTGCCTCTGGAACAACTTTTGCAGAATTGAAAATTTTTGCACTAAAACAAGTAGAAATTCATCTCCCACCCCTCCCCCTCCAAGAAAAGTTCGCAGAAATTGTCACGAAAATCGAGGAGGAAAAAGCCGTGGCACAACGTGGATTAGACGAGGCAGAATCGTTGTTGGGAGGGCTGATGCAGGGGTATTTTGAGGGGTAGGAGGATAAAATATGAACTCAGATTTTATCGCTTTTTTTAATAATCACGGAGACGAGATAGTTACCACTATAGTCACAGTCATAATATTACCTGGGATAGCTTATATAGCATTTAATAAAAAAACTAACCCTCCACAAAATAGAATAGAAAACAATATAACTAATCCTAATAATTGTAATTTTAATCAAGCAGATACAATTACAATTATAAATCAAGTGGAGACCGAGCCAAGAAGCACACTCACAGTTACAGAAAAGATAGATGTATATATTAATTCAGCCTTTTCTGGAGTGTTTGACTTTGATTATTCCAATAATAATGGCTACTATCAAATTGGAAGTGGGCAGTATACATTCACTACGAAATGGTCAAAGGCAAGCGATAAAAGTATTCATGCTTATAGCGATGGTGTTGATATAGATGCCATTGGATTAGCGAACACACTAACCAATAATATAAAACTTGATGAATTAAATTTGGTCGAGACTGATTTTTCTTCACGAACAAGAACCCCCAAGATTGGGGAATCCGTAATTTGGAAAAACAAGAACGGAAAATATGCAATAACCAAAGTAATGGAAATTGACGATGATAATAGAGGGTCAAATTCAGACAGGTTAAAATGCGAATTCATAATAATTAAATAATTATCACTTATTAGGAGGACACCCATCCCAAACTCCAATACCCCACTATTTTCAAAAGGGAGTCTGTAAATGAATTCAACAAAAGTACATTCCGTCAGTTCACTCAGTGAATTTATCCAATTTACTGAAAAACTGCCACAGTTAGCACAAAACCTCTTCAGTCAAGAAAGATACTATTTTCGTGGTCAAGAAGATGACAATTTCAAGTTACTCCCCAGCTTGGCTAGGTACAAAAGGGGCGGTGATGGAGATTTATTCACAGAAGAAGCTAGTATGATTGAGCTGTGCAAGTTTAAAATGCCTGAAATTTTCACGGATGAGCTATCCCCAGTTGACTTGTTGGCGATGTTACAGCACTACGGTATCCCTACAAGACTGATGGATGTAACCTCGAATCCATTGGTGGCATTATATTTTGCTTGTTGTGCATCACCAGATAAGGATGGTGAGGTGGTTATATTCAGGAATGAGCAAAGAAACAATTTACCAACCCCTTTAGAACAGGCAATCGCTGAATCCTATCATTTTGTGTTCACTTGTACTTTTTTGCAGGATTTTTACGAAAAATTAAAGGTTCAGCCTTATGCTCGGGAATATACTGTGCGTTTTAGTAACCTTTCTATAGATGGGGCAGTGAAATGGATTAGAGAAGTTTGCGAATCTCCTATCTTTGTTCAATCAAAATTTTTAGCACAACGCCAAAGATTACAACAAGGGAGTTATATTTTATTTCCAAACTATGTGGATGTCTGTGCTTTTAAGGCGATTATTGAACCATTATCAAAGGAGCACGAGAGCATTGAGATGATTATCAAAATCCCTCATGCAGCAAAAACTAGTATCCAAAAATCTTTGTCATTGTGTGGTATCAGTGAAGCAACTTTGTTTGCTGACAGCCCTGATGTTGTTTGTAAGAATATTAGGCAGGAATTTTATGAGGGGTACCATAAATTTTAGTGCAATATCGGTTTTCACTATTTTTTGAATAAGTAGATAATTTGAGAAAAGGAGAGTAATATGGGAGAAATTTCAAAAGGTATAGCAAAATTAGCCGAAAGTGCGATAAAAGTTCTTCCTACTTTTGAGCCATTTCAATTAAAACGTATCGGAAAGGCTAAACAAGAAATATTTGAATCTGCTTGTAAGAGTTTAGAGGAAAATATTCATCTACCTACAAAGTACGAGAACGGCGAGTTCACCATTGATACCACTGATGTTAAAGCGATGATTACAAGGTCAGAAAATTTGGATAAATTAGATAGACTTCGTAAGCAGAACAATTTTGAGCAAGTGTTAGAGAAGACAGAAGATTTACTCGTAAATGATAATGATGTTAATGATGAGCCACTTGATCCAGACTTTTTCTTCAAAGTTCGTGATTGTTCAGGTGAAGTAAGCAATGAAGAAATGCAAAATTGGTGGGCAAAGTTGATTGCTGGGGAAGTAAAGAAACCAGGTTCTTTTTCCCGAAGAACTTTGGAAACTCTCAAGAATCTTTCTGAAGAGGAAGCGAGATTTTTCGAGAAAATATGTAAGATTGCACCTGTATTTAATGGTGAGCGAACTTTGTTACATGACGAAGAATTCCTAAAATTAGGAGATATTGATATAAATCAATTATATCAAATGCAAGATACGCAATTATTAGACTTGTTTACTGTTATTTTGACGCCAAGTTTCAATTTTGATGAACCATCAATATTAATAATAGACGAAAACTATGTCATTAAGACTTCAAAAGATGGAGAATTAAAAATTCCAAAAATCACTTTCACTCAACAAGGAAAAGAGTTAGCAAGATTAATAACCGCACCAATTGAATTAAATACTGTCATTCAATTTGCTATTACCGTAGATTGCAATAACGAAAATATTGACCTAAGCCTACATGAAATCGAAACTTATGATAAGGTTGCTGGTACTATAACGTATAATGATGAAAATTTATTGATGTGCACTTGCTCTACAAATGAGAAGCCTTAGTCTCACACTTAGAGCTAGCCAGAGAAAAAACTACTATTGAAATTTCAATTTAAGGAGGACACCCCATGCCAAACTTCACATTTTTAGCAGAAATCCCTGAATATGACCTCTTTGCCACTTCTTGTATCGAAGCCGAGGAAGTCTTTGCCACTTCCCCCTCTTTGTGCTGTCTTGCTGTGCGAAAAGCCGTGGAGTTAGGGGTGAAATGGGTATATTCTGCTGATGATGGCATGGAAATGCCCTACCAGAACAATTTGAGCAGTCTCATTCATGCACCCTGTTTCCGAGATGAGATCGACCAAGCAACTTGGGCAAAGCTCAAACAATTGGTCTCTTTGGGCAACAAATCAGCTCATACTGCACGGAAAACCCATAAAACCGAGGCATTGGTGGCACTGATCACCTTGTTTGAGTTTGTGGACTGGATCGACTGTTGCTACGGATCGAGTACGGTGGAGCGTAACTTTGACGAAACACAGATCCCAACAGGAACGGTTGACCCCGTACTTATGGAGAAATTAGAGCAACAGGAGCAGTTTTTAGCGCAACAAGGGACGATTTTAGAAGAAAAAGACAGAGAAATCCAACGTCTCATGGAATTGGTCGCACAAAATTCCACGCAATTTACAAAGCAAAAAGAAACCCCAGTACGCAACTTCCAACCGACCGACCTATCAGAGTTCAAAACTCGTAAAATGTTCATAGACGTTGCTTTGAAATCCTACGGTTGGGTGATTGGTGATGATTGTCTCGAAGAGGTCGAAGTCAATGATATGGAAGGAAACGAGGGTCAAAAGGGCTATATTGACTACGTTTTGATGGGCAGAAATGGCATTCCTCTTGCTGTGGTTGAAGCGAAACGGAGTAGTAAGGATCCCACAACTGGGAAACAGCAGGCGAAACTATATGCCGATTGTTTAGAGAGAAAATATGGTGTCCGCCCCTATATTTTCTATACAAATGGATTCAAAACCTACTTTTGGGATGATACTTCCTATCCATCTCGTGAGGTTAGCTTTCTTTTCTCGAAAAATGACCTTGAAAAACTGATAAATCGTCGCACAACTGCAAAAGAATTAAGCACCATCGAGATTGATGATACCATCACCGACCGATACTATCAAAAAGAGGCAATCCGTGCCGTTTGTGAGCATTTCACCACAGGACACCGCAAGGCTTTGCTCGTGATGGCGACTGGAACAGGGAAAACGAGGACGGCTTCTAGCCTTGTTGACGTGTTTTCTCGTGCAAATTTCGTAAAAAACGTCCTGTTTCTAGCGGATAGAAAGGAATTAGTCCGTCAAGCACATGAGGACTTCCAGAAACATCTCCCTAATATGAGTTTGTGTAATCTCCTGAAACATAAGGAGGATAAAAATGCACGAATTGTATTCTCAACCTACCCAACCATCTTAAATTCCATTGATTCTGCGAAAAATGAGGACGGTTTACCACTTTTCACCCCTGCTCACTTTGATTTGATCGTAGTTGATGAGGCTCATCGCAGTATTTTCAATAAGTATAAAACTATTTTCCAGTTTTTTGATGGACTTTTAGTTGGTCTGACAGCAACTCCTAAAATTGATGTCGATACAAATACCTATGCTTTCTTTGATATTCAGAACGAAGTACCCACATTTGCGTATGATTATGACACTGCAGTCAAGAAGGACAAAGTGCTCGTCCCATACTACGCCATAGAAACTAAAACAAAATTCACAGAAGATGGCATTCGCTATGAACAACTCTCTGAAGCGGATAAAAAACGATATGAGGAAGATTTTTCCGATATTTTAGGAATGATTCCAGATTTTGTGCCTTCGGAAAAGCTAAACAAGTTTGTTTTCAATCAAGATACTGTGGATACCGTCATAACCGACCTTATGGAAAAAGGAATTAAGATTAAGGGTGGCGATAATGTTGGAAAAACAATCATTTTCGCACAAAACACGGAACACGCAAAGTTCATTGTGACACGTTTTGATGCCTTATACCCAAAGAAAAAAGGTGAATTTACCGCTAGAATCGTCTGCGAGGACAGCTATTCCGAGAATTTACTCAAATCTTTTAAGCAAGAAAACAAAATGCCACAAATTGCTGTTTCGGTTGACATGATGGACACAGGGATTGATGTTCCAGAAGTGGTCAACTTGGTTTTCTTCAAAAAGGTGCGCTCTAAAACGAAATTTTGGCAGATGATTGGACGTGGGACACGTCTTTGCGAAGGCTTGGAATGTCAAGATGTCATTGACGGTTTTTATACCGATAAAAGGCGGTTTTTCATCTTCGATTACTGTAGCAACTTCGAATATTTCGGCAAAAAACCTGAAGGAGTCGAAGGCGTGGTCCAGCGCACTTTATCGGAAGTGATTTTCGAGAACCAAGTGAAATTGATACAGGTACTCCAAGACGGTAAATTTGCTAGTAACGAGTATGAAGAGTGGCGAAAATCCCTGATTTCCACGGTAAGAGGTCAGGTAAATGACCTAAATGAAGCGCTGGTTTCGGTTCGAATACAGTTAATGTATAAAGAGCGTTACAAGAAAAAAGAATCCTTCGCACTCCTTCAAGAAGTGGATGTCATAGATTTAGTGAAAAATATCGCTCCATTGATCCAAAATGAAGAACCCGACGAGTTTGCTAAGGGTTTCGATCGGTTCATGTACTCCTTTATGCTGATTATTCACGAGAAAAAGTCCTCCTTCGCTGTAAATAAGAGGAAATTATGCGAGATGGCAATGATATTAGAAAGCAACGGCGCTCTCCCCCAAATCAAACCCCATCTACCGCTGATACAGTCCATTCAGACCGAAACCTTTTGGAATCAAACAGAATTGCTTCGATTCGAGGAGATTCGAGTGAAATTGAGACATCTCATCGTCTTAATAGTAGACAAATCACCCAAAGGAGCACCTATCTACACCAATTTGAAAGATGAATTTACAGTGGCACAAACAGGTGCCACTCTAGATCAAGCCTATGACTTTGAAGATTATCGTTTGAAAGTAAATCGATATATCGAAGAAAACAAAGATTCTATCGCAGTTTGGAAGTTAAGAAATAATGAACCCCTTACCGACACAGATTTCCAAACTTTGGCAGATATTTTCACTCAAGAATTGGGTTCAAAAGAGGATTATGAGCAAAACTTCGGAGAAACCCCCTTTGGTTTACTGATTCGTAAGATAGCCAAGCTAGAGCGTGAGGCTGCGATGAAGGTATTTTCCACCTTTATCAATGAGCAGAGTTTGAACCAACAGCAAATTACCTTCGTCCATAAAATCATCGATTATGTGGTAGAAAATGGCTATTTAGAGAATGCTTCTGACATCATGAAGCCACCCTTCGATAAACCTCAGAATTTCATGAAGCTATTCGATGCAAGCAAACAGCAGGAACTCATGACGCTGATTACGTCCATTAAGATGAATGCAGTTTCGGCATAACCCCGTTAAGTAACTTTTAATGTCGAATATTCAGTTTTATTCGTTTTCACTTCTCAAAGCAACGAAAATGTGGTATACTATACTAAATAGAAAAAACTAAATGGCGAAAAGGAGCTAGCTCAATGCGTTTAGAACAAATCACACTTACAAATTTCAAGGGCTTCGAAGAGACCACATTGAAGTTTACTAAAGGTTTTAACTTGATTATTGGCAACAACGGAACGGGTAAATCCTCTATTTTAGAGGGGATTTCCTTGGGGTTAGCGAGTTTTTTAGAAAAAATTCCAGATTCAAAAAATAGCGGTATCAAAGCAAAGGATGTCCGTTGCCAACTAACTCCAGTGGGTGATGCTACTTTTTCAAAGCAATATTTCACTCCCACCAGTATTCTAAGTAGTTTCACGATCGATAGTCGAGAATTTTCTGTAACTAGAGAACTAAAAGATGAATCTGGCACCTCCAGAACATCGAGTCAACCAAAAGACTTTGCAAATTATGCACTGTCTTTAGCTAATGACCCTAATTCTATGCTTCCTCTTCTCAATTATCAACGTGCAACTCGAAAAGAGCACCAGACTAATTCAACTACAACTTCTTCACAGTTAAAACGGGCCATGACCAGAAATATTGGTTACTCAAATTGCTTTGACACCACTGTTTCATCAAAAGAAGTTCTAAATTGGGCGTTTGCAATGGATTATGCCGCTTATCAGAGAAAACAGTCAATCGTAGAATATGAAACATTCAAGACCATCGTCACTGATTTTATGATTGAAATGGACGAGCTTCCTTGCGCACCAAAGCTCCATTATTCAGCGACTTTGAGTGAATTGGTCTACGAAACTAACACTGGTTGCTACACTCTTTCTCAATTAAGTGCTGGATACCAGTCGGTTTTGTGGATGGTGATGGAATTGGCCTATCGTGCGGTCACTTTAAATCCTCACATTGACCTGTCAATAAGTCCCATCACTGGTGTTGTTCTCATCGACGAACTTGATATGCACCTGCACCCAAAATGGCAATGGAAAATCATCGATGCCTTGACAAAAACCTTCCCAGCGGTGCAATTTATCGCCGCTACTCACTCGCCTATCGTCATATCCTCCTGTAAAAATGAAAATATTATCCTAATTGAGGGAAAACAGCCGGTAGAATATCTTCCCTCTGGGTACGGAATTTCTGTAAATGATGTATTACAACTAAGTTTAGGCAGTACCGATTTGCCAGAGATAGTGACCCACCTTTTGGACGATTTTGACACCGCACTGGACAACTTCGACCAAGAAGCAATGGAGCAATCCATCCACAGATTAGAAGAAGAGTTGGGAGCATCCCATCCGAAAGTGGCAGGAGTAAAAGCAGAAATGTCCTTAAATACGATTATAGAGGAGTTATAACATGCTTTATATAGAGAAAAAATGCTCCTCCGCACTGAGTAACCAGTTAAAACAAGCGCAAAAAAGTGACCACTGGGCTACTATTTCTGAAACAGATAGCAAAGGTTTACGGTCGAGCTTCGACCTGGTTGCTCCCAAACCAACCCTGAGAGATTCCATCTTTGCGGAACAGCACGGTTTGTGCGCTTACTGCATGAGATTGCTACCCAAGGGAAAGTCCTTCACCTTAGAGCACAGAAAACCGTTATCTCGGTATAAATCTACAGGTTTAGACTATCAAAATTTGTTTGGGGTTTGTGACGGTGGTGCCGAATCCTCCCATAAGGAAAAAATGACCATCTGTTGTGACGCTTCAAAAGGTGATCAGGAAATTTCTTTTGACCCCTGCAATAAAAACCATGTTGACCAACTATCCTACACAAAAGATGGTTTTATCAAGGCGGTTGATAACCCTGTATTCACGCACGAACTTACCTATGTTTTATGTTTGAATGGAAAATTCACTGTGGATGGAACCTTCAAAGGCGATACTTATACCCATCTCGTCGCAAATAGGAAGGCTGTATATGCTGTTTGCAAGGAGAAATTTGAAAATCTTAGTAAAAAGAACAAATTAAGTAGCGCTACGATGCAACGAATAATGAGGGAACTTCTATCGAAAGCGGTATATGATGAATACGTTGGCGTTATGCTGTATTTTTATCAAAAGAAATACGAGCAATTATGTAAACAAGAAAATATTAGCAAAAAATGATTTCTATTTATTCTTGATACAAACGAGACTTTGATATAAAAATTTGGTGGTTACTTGATAAATACCCCCGACATCTAAGTGCAACTTAAAACAAACGAAAAAACTGCACCTACTTTACAGCAAGTGCAGCCTTCATTATGAAGCAACCTTCTGATAGTCTAAAATGGTCACTTCACAGTCAATTTCTTTCATGTTATTGACGATTTCCTCTAATTTCTTCGCAATCGCAAAGGGATATGACACTTCACCACATTGCTCACAAACATGAGAAGGTACATTTCTCACGACAATGATACACTCACCAATCTCGATCATATAACTGGACAACTTATCCTCTAGCAAACCTCTACACATATAACAATTCATTTTTTCTCCCTGTGCGATTTATCTTCGCTGTTTCGATTATACCATAGTTGTCTCTGATATGCAAATAGTTCTATTTTGAGAATTTTCTAAAAATGTAGGTATATAATACATCTTGGACACTCGCTCAGAAAAGAGTGGAAGAAACTCCAAAAATCGGTTATAGTTAAGTTACCACACAAAACTGCCGAGAGGAGCTTCTTCCATGACCAGTATA
>JAWXUK010000007.1:0-33323 GCA_044432785.1 Eubacteriales bacterium
GTCTACCACTTCGATGCCAAAGAAGTCCTGTTCGAGGGCTCGCTCGAGGGCACGAACATCCACTCCACTTGATTCCCCTTTGAGGATGATGCAAAAAATCTCTTCCTTTGCGCCTGGATAGCGACCGAGCAAACTTTTACGAAGGGATTCGGTGAAATCCCTTTGACGGGAAATGTCCACTGCTACCATGTGGTATTGACGAGAATGGAGCGGGATGAATGCCATATTTGCCTCGCCTGTGCGCTCGATCTCGAGATATAGTACCCCTTTCGCCTCGGTTTCGGCGAAGTTGCGACCTTGGGCGCACCCTGCGTATGTATAGTAAGTATTGCCCAATCTTTGTGGGGCGGTTCGTGTGTGGACGTGACCCAATGCAAGGTAGTGCATGCCACATCCGATGATCTCTTCGGTGGACATGGAGCCGAATTTTTCTCCGTCCACTTCGCCATGCGCTACCATAATGTGGTAGTTCGACCAATCCTTTGCGCCCTGAAGGTTTGCAAGGGGCGAAGTATCCTTCGTGCTGTCGGTGAAGGCAGCGCCGTAGATGCAGACGGTCTCGTCCCTCACTGTGATCTCCTTGCATGTAGCAAGGGAACTTGTGAAGATATGAACGTTATCTGGCCATTTGAACATGAAATACGGCGATTTGTCGTGGTAATAGTCGTGATTTCCTGGCGAGATAAAGACCGGGCATGGGAGCTCTCTCAAGGTTTCCATTACCAGTTCTACCATCTCGAGCGAGACACGAGAACCATGCAATAGATCCCCTGCGATGACCACCAAGTCCACCTCACGCTCCACCACAGCACTCTGGAAAAGGTGAAGGAGGTGACGTTGTTCTCCAGCTCGCACCCTCGCCCGTTCGGGTGTGAGTGCCGTGAAGTCGCCATCTATATGAAAATCGGCAGCGTGAATTAGCTTTAACAAAGGATCACCTCATAAAGTAATTTATTTTGATTTTATACTATATGTATAAAAGATTCCAAGTGTCCAACCTTATTTTACCATATTTTCCTCAATGTGTAAATAGATTTCCATGATTTTTTCAAAAGGACAGCAATTCTCTTACGACAATTTCTGTCTAGGACTTGCAAACTCACTGCAAAAGTGATAGAATAGAATCTCAATTATATTTAAAATTTCTTCCACGTTGAAAGGATAACCTTATGTCACAATCAAATTCATTCCACGGGAGTCAAGATTATGTTGCTTCCGATGAACTCCTAGAAGCTGTTAATATTGCGATGGTCCTGCAAAAACCCCTCCTGATTAAGGGAGAGCCTGGTACCGGTAAAACCGTTCTGGCTGAAGCAGTTGCGAAATCGCTCACGATGGATCTCTCTATCTGGAATATCAAGTCTACCACAAAAGCGCAAGATGGTCTCTATGTCTATGACGTGGTGCAACGGCTCTACGATAGTCAATTCGGTGGGGCGAGTGTGGACGACGTTGAGAAATACGTCAAGCTTGGTAAAGTGGGTGAGGCATTTGAAAAGGATGCTAAATCCATTCTGCTCATCGACGAGATCGACAAAGCCGACCTCGAATTCCCAAACGATCTACTCTGGGAGCTTGACCGTATGGAGTTCCATATTCCTGAAACCGGTCGTACTGTCTCTGCGAAGAACCGTCCTGTGGTTATCATCACTTCTAATGCTGAGAAGGAGCTACCCGACGCCTTCCTTCGTCGTTGTGTCTTCCATTATATCCAATTCCCCGACCGTGATTTGATGGCTGAAATCGTTAAGGTGCACTTCCCTGACCTTGATAAAAACCTCTTAAACCAAGTCCTTGAAGGATTCTATCGCATTCGTGCTCTACCACAAATCAAAAAGAAACCCTCTACCTCTGAGATTATCGACTGGATCAAAGCCTTGGTTCACGGTGGATATGATCCTAAGAAAATCACTAAAGAGGTCCCCTATTTAGGTGTTTTGCTTAAGAAAAACGAAGATATCGACCTGTTGCGTCGCACTTGGCGGTGAGTTATGTTTCGTGACTTTCTCTACCTGTTGCGACTCTCTGGCATTCATGTCTCGATGGGGGAGTGGATGTCTCTGCTTCAAGGGCTGGATCAAAATTTGCATCGTGCCACCTTTAGTGGATTTTATTTCCTCTGTCGGTGTGTTTTGGTTAAATCTGAGGCAGATTTCGACAAATTTGACCGGTGTTTCCTTCAATATTTTCAGGGAATCGAGTTTGAGTCTGAGGTCTCGGACGACCTGATGGATTGGCTCAACAAACCTGAAAGTCTTGGAGATCGCTTTGACGAGATTCAAGCCCTTATCAATCAAGGGCTCTCGGAGCAAGAGATTGAAGAGATGCTCAAAGAACGGATGCAAGAGCAACACGAGCGACACGATGGGGGCAAATACTGGGTCGGGACCGGTGGTATGTCGGTTTTCGGGAACTCTGGCTTCTCCCCTAACGGGATTCGAGTGGGTGGAGAATCGAAAAATCGCTCTGCCTTCCGTGTGGCTGGTGAGCGTAAATTTCGTGACTTCCGTGGTGATTCCACCCTTGACACCCGTCAGTTCGAGGTGGCGCTCCGATCTTTGCGTCAATTCTCTGGCATTCTCGACCTTCCTGCCACTGAATTTGATGTCGAGAATACCATCGACGATACCTGCAAAAATGGGGGTTCCCTCAAAATTCGGTACAAACGTCCACGGCAAAATACCGTTAAACTCCTTCTGCTTATGGACAGTGGTGGGTCGATGGATTATTATAGTCATCTTTGCTCAACCCTCTTTCAAGCTGTTTCAAAAACGGCTCATTTCAAGGATATTAAGACCTATTATTTCCACAACTGCCCCTATAATCGCCTCTATCTCTCCCCTACCTTAGCTTTTGGGGCTGCTTCTACTTGCGAGTGGGTGCTCTCGAATCTTCCGAGCGATTACAAAGTGATCTTTGTTGGGGATGGTCAAATGGCGCCTTACGAGCTGGATAATCGGCGCTTTTACCAAAATGAAATGGGGGAGGAATTTCGTCGCTCGGGGTACGAGTGGCTATCACTTTTCCGTCGCAAATACCCTCATGCCATCTGGCTTAATCCTAGCGAGCGCCCTTCTTGGGGGCGCAACTGGACCTACACTTACGATAAAATCGAGGAACTCTTCCCTATGTTCCCTCTCACGGTGGACGGCTTAGAGGAAGGGATGAAAAAGCTGTTGGTTCGATAAATTTTGTATAAAGGTTTGATTTTATGGTTCATTTCAAGATTCCTACCTGGTTATTGATTAGTTTTTGTGTCGGTATTCCTGTTGGTATACTGGGTGCTGTTTTCAACGTAGAGCAATATTTCGAGTCCACTCACGGTATCGGTTTCTATGGCGTTATCCTTCAACTTGTTGCTGTGATCCTCTCGATCTATCTCTCGATGCTCCTCACTATTCCGGTTCACGAGCTGGGTCACCTTCTTGGTGGAAAGCTTTCGGGTTATCGGTTTGTGTTCTTTCGTTTGGGCAAGCTCACCCTCATTCGTGTCCCTGATGGTTCACTCGCTTTTCGGTGGTATACCTTGGAGGGTACTGGTGGACAGTGCGCAATGGTTTCGCCTGATCCGTTAGGAGATTCCCCCTATCAACTCTATCTACTCGGGGGAAGTTTAGCGAATATTTTTACCGGAATTGCTGCTTTGGTCCTCTCCTTTTTATTTCCTCTCTTTAGCGTTCCTCTCTGGCTTTTTGCAGCCAGTTCCTTCTTTATCGCTGCGGTTAACCTGATTCCTAGCAAAAATCCTTCTGTCCCAAACGACGGTACCACGCTAAAGCGTTGTAAATCCGATAAAGAATCTCGTCGTGCCTTCCTGGTTCAACTCTCGATGGTGGAGCAACTTGCTCGTGGACGTGATCTCTCGGAACATCCTCAAGATTGGTTTTATTCCAACGTTTCAGCTCCTATGACCTCAAATTTTCTTGTCTCTCACATCTGGCTTTGTACGGCGCAACGGATGCTACTAAACGGCAAGGTGAACGAGGCACTGTTGATCTTTGAAAAGTTATCAAAAACACCAAATTTGATTCCTATGCTTAAATATGAAGCCACTTTAGATACAATCTTCTGTTTGCAACTGCTACGCAAATTCGATGCTATTCCTACCGTTAAGATTGACAAGCGCATGAAGAAGTATTTGAAAGCCACTGAGAAAACCTCTCTCTCTCGCTTTCGTCATCGCTATGCTACTCGTATTTTAGTGGAGAATAAGAACGATGGCGACCTTATTTTAGCAGAATTCAAAGAATTTATCCCAAGTTATCCTTTTTCTGGCGAAATTCGCTCGGAGCAAAGGCTTACTGAAATGGCGACAAAAGAGTGGAAAAATCCCACGGTACGGCCTGTCAAACTCAAGGGCTATCCTTAATTTAAGTACAAAAAGGTTGCTTCTCTCAGTTGAGAGAAGCAGCCTTTTTGCTAATCATTGTAGCCGTAATTTAATTTATGGTCGATCATTTTCCTACGCAAAACCGAGCAAAGAGCTCTCCGGTTACATCTGCTGATACACTGCGACCCGTAAGCTGGCCGAGTGCTTCGAGTGCCCCTTCGACGTCTGTCAAAATTGCGTCTGCCGTCAATCCACTTTCAAGCGCAACGAGCGCTCCTTCTAGGCAAGCGAGTGCTCTACTCACCCCTTCTACTTGTCGCAAATTTGTCAAAATTCCGTCGGTATGATTTATACTATTTGTATTGAATAGATTGTTTATTTCATTTTGTAGTTGATTTACCCCTGTTCCTATCTTCGCAGAAATTTGTATTATTTTATCTGCTTTTAACTCATTATCTTCGATTTCATTTCCAATATCAACTTTATTTAGCAAGATAATGGTGTGTTCTGATTGGCACTCTTGGATGAGTTTGCGTTCCTCTTCTACGAGGGGTGTACTCCCGTCAATGACCACTAAAACGAGCTCTGCACTCTGTAATACTTCGTGAGATCGCTCGACGCCGAGTCGTTCAATCTCGTCTGAGGACTCACGAATACCGGCTGTATCTACCAGTCGCAAACGATGTTCCCCGAGGGTGATCTCGCCTTCGAGGGTGTCTCGTGTTGTGCCGGCTCGGTCGGTTACGATGGCTCGCTCGTAGCCGAGTAGGTGGTTGAAGAGCGAGGATTTTCCTGCATTGGGTAATCCTACGATTGCTGTGGCGATTCCACTTGCTACTTGTCTTCCACGTTGCCATGTCTGTTTCAAGTTTTCGAGATTTGTTTGCTCTTGTGTGATGGTTTTACGGATGGTTTCCTCACCGAATGGATCAATGTCCTCGTCTGGATAGTCTAAAACAGCGCAGAAATGTGCTAATAATGTGGTTAAGCTCTGATACGTGTTCTCTATTTTCTTGGAAAGCGCCCCTCCCAACTGGCTGACTGCCTGATGGACGGCGAGGGGGGATGTTGCTTCGATCAAATCCACTACCCCTTCTGCTTGGGCGAGATCGAGTTTTCCATTGAGGAAACTGCGCTGCGTGAACTCGCCACGCAAACTTTGTCGACACCCTTGTGCGAAGAGTGCTTCGAGCCCAATTGCAATCACCATGGGGGAGCCGTGACAGTGCAACTCTGCTGTATCCTCGCCTGTATAGGTGTTTGGTGCGTTGCTATAGGTAGCGAGCACCTTATCAATTGGGGTGCCGTCTTGGTCAAGCAATGTTCCGTAAATTAATTTTCGCTCGCTATATTCTTCTAATTTTCCTCCTCCAATCGGTTGGAACAGGGAAGATAGCGCCGATTTTGCCTTTCCACCTGAGAGTCGTATCACTCCGATTGCTGCTGGGGTTGCGGTTGAGAGCGACACAATGGTGTCGATTTGGTCGTGATTCATAGTTCTCCTCTGTGCCAACTTTTCCCAAAGGTGGAATCTCTGCTTCCTGCTCATTTTTGTCTAATATTTTTTCGAAATAAACTTGACAGGGGGAAAGTCGGGGTTTTTATGTCGATTTTTCTAGAGTTTTCCACACAGGACACTGTGTGTATTGTGGGAAACTCTGTGCAAAAGGTGGAAAAGAGCCCTCTTTTGGGGAGTTTTCCACCGAGCAATAGAAATTCTCCCTTTTGACTAAAGATTTCTTTGCTCTTTACTGTGTCGTTTTCAGATAGGTATTTTTGGTAAGAACTTCTCTTGTTATTCTCTCACCCTGTGCCAACTACTGTGCCACTTTTCCAAATAGCGACCAAGTATTTGCCTCTGTAATTTCCACCTCTTGGAAGGTTCCGATGAGGGTCTCTTCCCCTTCCATTCGCACTAGTCTATTACCTTCTGTTCGTGCAGTGAGAGGATATCTGCTATCCCCTGAATTTCCATCCACTAAACAACGCATAGTGCGTCCTACATAATTTTGGTGATTTTGTGCTGAAATTTCATTTTGAAAGGCGACTAATCGTTGAAAGTTTGCTGATTTCTCTTCTTTTGGAATCGGATCCTCCATCTGTTCGGCTGGTGTTCCTTTACGGGGAGAGAAGAGGAACGTGAAGAGGGCATCGAAGCGCACTTGCTCTAAGATGGTCAATGTGTCTTCAAATTCGGGGGTGGTTTCACTTGGGAATCCGACGATGATATCGGAGGTTAGTGTGATTTCGGGGATGACTTCTTTGACGGTTTTGATGAGGTCGAGGTAGTGCTCTGCTGTGTATTTACGATTCATTTTTTCTAGGACTCGATTGTTTCCTGCTTGGAATGGGAGGTGGAGGGCACTTGCCACTTTTTCGCACTTTTTCATAGTCGTAAATAATTTACGGTTGGCATCTTTGGGGTGGGATGTCATAAATCGGATGATAAATTCCCCCTCGATTTGGTTGACCGCTTCGAGTAAATCCGAGAAATCAATCTCTTCCTCGAGGTCACTTCCGTAGGAGTTGACGTTTTGCCCGAGGAGGGTGATCTCCTTGTATCCGTCGGTGATCATTTGGGTGACCTCGGCTAGGATATCTTCCTTTTTACGGGAGCGCTCTCGTCCTCGAACATAGGGGACGATACAGTATGTGCAGAAGTTATTACACCCCTGCATGATAGAGACCCATCCACGAATCCCGTCTTGTCGTACGGTGGGGATGCCTTCTGCGACCTGCCCGATTTCCTCGGGAATGTGGAAGATTCTACCTCTACCTGTGAGGAGTGTGTGGATGAATTCAGGGAATTTCCACAGCACTTGAGGGCCGAAGACAAGGTCTACGTGACGATAGGACTGCTGGATTTTATCTGCGATATGCTGTTGTTGCATCATGCAGCCACACAGGCAGATAATTTGATGTGGATTTCGTGCTTTGACGTGGACCAGTGCCCCCACGTTTCCGAGAACCTTTTGTTCTGCGTGCTCTCGTATTGCGCAAGTATTGATGAGGATGAGGTCTGCCTCCTCCTCTTTATCTGTGAATTGATAGCCCATTTCACGCATATAACCACGTAGTCGCTCGGAATCGGCTTCATTTTGTTGGCAACCATAGGTGTCTACATAAGCGAGGGGGTTGCTTCCTTGGTGAAGGCTTGCAATCTCTCGACAGTGGGCGAGCTGTTTTTGAATGTCCTCTTGAGGGATTTGTTTTGACATGGTGACTCCTTTGTCGCCGTAAATTAAATTACGGTATAGTTTCTCAATGTTTTATCTTTTTTGCGAATTATTCTTACTTTTCTATTGGCTTTTGACTAAGAATGTAGTATAATCAAATTATACCATGTATCTCATTCCTTTTCAACCCTTTGAGCATTTGTGAGGATCTTTTTATGAATCAACTGATTATTCAAACATCTAAAATTATCCATAACCTTGACGTCGTGAAAGGCAGGGTTGGTTCTGCTGTGATTTACGGGTCATTGTTCGGTAGTGAGGAGCATTCTATTCTTCCTGTTGCACGCACCCTTGCTGATAATGGAGTCAATCGTTTTGCTGTGCGTCGTGTGGAGGATGCCTCTGCGCTGCGTGAAGCGGGCTTTGTCGAGCAAGAGATTTTGATGCTGCGTTCTGTCATTCAACGGGAAGAGATTGACACTCTCCTTGATTTGCAGGTTGTATTTACCATTTCATCGGTGGATACCGGTCTTGCACTCAATCAAGCAGCCCAAGAACGTGCGACCGTCGCTGAAGCTCATCTACAGATTGACACCGGTATGGGGTTTAGTGGATTCCTTTCCAGTGAACAGGACAAAATTCTTCTTTGCTATCGCTCCCTCTCTTCTGTTGCTCTGTGTGGTGTTTACACTCGCATTCATCCTACGGCGAAGCGCTCACGTGCGCAACGACAAGTGGAGGACTTCAATCGCATTGTCGAGATTATTAAAGAGGCTGGGTATGAGGTTGGGATCCGTCATGCTGCTAACTCCCGTTCTCTTTTGCGTTATCCCTTCACACATTTTGATGCTGTGCGTGCCGGTTCTGTGCTTCTTGGTCGTTGTCGTAAGACGAAATTTGATAATCTCGAAGTGGTTGGGCTTGGTCGTGCAACCATCACAGAATCAAGGTGGCTGCCCAAGGGGCACACGGTTGGAATTGGTGCGCAAGCCGTTATTTTGAGTCGCCCGACACGGATCGGTATCCTTCCTGTTGGTTATTTCCACGGCGCTGGGTTTGCTCCCCCTCGCTACACCACATTATTTGGACTTCTATTCCCTTGGATTCTTTATAAGCGTGCCTTTCGAGTGCGTGTCGGTGGTAAGACTGCCAAGGTACTTGGTCATATGGGAAAGCAAGAGATGGCGATCGATATCACAAATCACAATTGCTCGGCTGGTGATGATGTCTATTTCGATTTAGATCCTCAATTTTCTCGGGCTTTTCGTGCTGTCTATGACATAGAGTGATCTTTCATCCCTCACTGTTATGTGAGGGATTTTCCTTGCTCTTTGGTGGTTTCTATGCCACTCATTATCGACTTTTGCAGCGTCGCTTCCTTCAAGTGGTCATTATTTGCATATTTTAGTACAATATAAGCCAATTATTTTCCTAGAAATTGGATTAAAATAGAGGTGTTGACAAAACTAGTTTTGTGACTAGTGTTGCTGACAAATACAAAAATTTTTGGAGGTCTATTACTTATGAGCAAAGATTTATATGTGGTAAGCTGCTGCCGTACTGCCGTGGGCAAATTTTCTGGTAGCCTTGCAAGCACACCTGCCCCTGAAATGGGTGGCATCGTCATCAAAGAAGCCCTTTCCCGTGCTGGTGTGAAACCAGAGAACGTGGACGAAGTGATGTTCGGTTGCGTGCTCACTGCTGGTTTGGGTCAAAACGTGGCTCGTCAATCCGCTCTCAAAGCTGGTATTCCTATTGAAGTGCCTGCTTACACCGTTGGTATGGTGTGTGGTTCCGGTCTGAAAACCGTGATCGAAGCTGGACGTACTATTATGGCTGGCGATGCTGATATCATCGTTTGTGGTGGTACCGAGAATATGTCGGCTGCTCCTTATTCCTCCCCTGCTATGCGTTCTGGTGCTCGTATGGGCCCTACAACCATGGTCGATACAATGGTCAACGACGGTTTGACCGATGCTACTGATCTATTCCGTGGCAATCACATGGGTCTGACTGCAGAAAACCTCTGCGAGAAATACAGCCTCACTCGTGAGCAACTCGATACCTTCGCTGTTGCTTCTCAAAATAAAGCTGAAGCTGCTCAAGCTGCTGGCAAATTTGAAGACGAGATTGTTGCTGTTCCTGTTAAAGTGAAAAAAGAAATGGTCGACTTCAAAGTGGACGAGCACCTTACCAAAGGCGCAACCATTGAAAAAGTTTCTAAACTTCGCCCTGCCTTCAAAAAAGACGGTATGGTCACTGCGGCTAACGCATCTGGTATCAACGATGGTGCTGCTGCTATCGTGTTAGCTTCTGGCGAGGCTGTTGCAAAATACGGTCTGAAACCTATGGCTAAATTGATTTCTTGGGGTCAAGGTGGTGTGGATCCTACCATCATGGGTATCGGTCCTGTTCCTGCTACCAAACAAGCTTGCGAGAAAATCGGTATTTCTGTGAAAGACCTTGATTTGATCGAAGCTAACGAAGCTTTTGCTGCTCAATCTCTTGCTGTTGCAAAAGATCTTGACTTCGACATGAGCAAAGTCAACGTTAACGGTGGTGCTATCGCTTTGGGTCACCCTGTTGGTGCTTCTGGTGCTCGTATCATTGTCACCCTTCTTCACGAGATGAAGAAACAACAAGCAGACAAAGGTCTTGCGACTCTTTGTATCGGTGGCGGTATGGGTGTTGCTGCTATCTTCGAACTCTGCAAATAAGACACACTTCCCCTCACTTCGGTGAGGGGATTTTTTTTGCCGTTTCTAAAGATATACTAGCTGTATATTTACCTCTATATTATACTAATATTATATTATTCCTTCTAATTATATACTAAATGTATTAAATGGTATGATTATACTCACTTTTCCTTGCTTCTATTTCCAGAAAATTGCACCTACCTCTTGACAGAGAAAAAAATTAGGTGTATAGTAGATTGTAACCAATTTGTAACTATTTGATTTTCGAGGAGGTTCTCGTGCAATCTAAATCAATTCATCATTCTTATCAGCGAGTGGAAGTGTTTCGTCGCCTTCTCGCTCGAGTGACTACGTTACGTCGTAAGATTCATTTTTACGCTCGACGTATTTTTTCCAAGAGTCAACACTTTAGTGCTGGATACCACACCACTGGACCTATTTCCTATCTGGTCACCTCGCTTATGATTGGGCTGGCTCTTGTGCTCTCTTCCCTCTATTCCACTGGGTATACAGTTTCTATCGACGGAACTCGTATGGCTGTTGTGGATCAGCTTGAAGTTGTGCTCTCTGCCATTGACGAGGTGGAGGATCAAGGGTCGGTCATCCTAAATCGGGAATACACCATCCCCAACAAAGTTGAATATCAGTTCGGTCTCACCTTGAAGTCGGAGCTATCAGACAGTGGCGAGATTGCTCACTACCTATATAGTCAGTTAGATGATCTCGGTAGCGCTCTTCAACGCTTTTTGGTTGAAGTAGACGGGAAATCCATCGGTATTTTACTAGATATGGAAACCGTTGATTCTGTTTTAGACAAAATCACCTCCTTTTACTCCACAGAGAATACAGTTTCAGCAGATTTTGTGGAAGATCTCACCATTACTAAGGTCTATTCTGGTGCTTTTATTGCGGAAGATGCTCTTTTCGAAGCTCTCACAGAAAATACCACTGGAGAAACCACCTACACCGTCGCTTCTGGCGACACCTTTAATGCTGTTGCCTATATTAACGACATGTCCACTGCTGAGCTGCGTCTCTTAAATCCTGATTTCGATCCTGATCGTCTTTTTATTGGCGATGTCCTCAACGTGAAGAAGGTTATCCCTCTTCTATCTGTTGTTACTGTGGATCAAGAGCAATATCTCGCCCCCATTGAGTGTCCTGTTGTTGATGTGGATGATAACACGGTCTATATCGGTTCTACAAAAATTCACTCCTACGGCGTAGAGGGCGAGGCAGACATTCTCGCTAGTGTTACCTACGAGAACGGATTTGAGGTGGAACGTGAGATCCTCTCCTCGGTCACTTTGCGAGAACCTACCGAAACCATTCGTGGGGTCGGCACCCTCGAGCGTCCTGTCACTGCTTCTTACGGAAGTTTCGTTTGGCCTGCTCGTGGCACCATCACCTCCTACTTTGGGGGACGCACCCTTTATGGTCGTTACGATTTCCACTCGGGTCTTGACATCGCTGCCCCTACTGGAACCCCTATCTATGCTGCCGACGGTGGTACGGTCACCTTCTCTGGTTGGAAAACTGGGTATGGTAATATCGTTATCATCACGCACGACAACGGCACCCAAACCTACTATGCCCATAACTCGAGCAATGCAGTCTCGAGTGGTCAAAAGGTCTATCGTGGTCAGTATATTGCAGCCATGGGCTCCACCGGAAACTCTACCGGTAGCCATCTTCACTTTGAGGTTCGGATCGGTGGGCAATCGGTCAACCCTCTTGGTTATCTCTGATCCTTTCTCTCTCCCCTTCGGGGGAGAGAGAATTTTTTATAAAAAAGCCGACTTCCTCATGGAAATCGGCTTTTTTCTATTCTAATTCTTCGAAATATTTCTCTGGTAATATATCGCACAATTCTAATAAGAGATCCGAGATCCCCCCACTTCTATCAGGAGAGAGCAGACTTCCTCCCATTCCACTTGTGCTAAACTTTGCAGTCTGGAGATTTATGGTAGGAAAAGAAAGGGTGGCTTCCAGTCCTCCCTCGGCACCTTGGTTTACTAGAATGGTTCCCTCGTGTTGTTCCACAATCTTGCGTATGACGGAAAACCCCATTCTCGCTCCCTCCTCTGGACGTGGAAGTAACGAGGTGCCGTGAAGGGCTTGGTGGAGATCTCCTTTGATCTTTCCTTGGTCTCGTACCGTAATGATCGCCCTTCCAGACTGATTTTCCAGCTTTATTTGAATGGTTTTGCTGTATTTCGCACTGTTGCTAATCAGCCCTAACATCACTCTGCGAAGTCCATGTGTCTCCCCGTGAATGAGTACGCTTGGTGGAATTTTACTGCTGAGTTCATATCCCAGTGGGGCTAATAGGGATGAACTCTCGTCTAATAGCTCACGCATAAGTCCTGCTATATCTAGTGGGGTGGTTGGTTTTTGTAGAGGTGGCTCTTCGATTGTTTCTCCATTTGATACGAGACGGGAAAGGGACGCAATTGACTTGTGTAAACCATTGGTATCTATTCCCTCTTCGTGAAGTTTTTGGGTCTGAGCCGATAACGTAGCTAAGTTTTCACGCATCTGGGAAAACATGCCCCATCTCTGGTCTTCGGTTAGTCCCTCGGATTCAGTTTCATGGATGAGGAAGATTGTGAATTCCCCTTCCTCTATTTGATTCACAGTGCAACGACGTCCCCCAAGACTGATCGTCCCATTCGAGTCGCAGCTCAGGGCTGCGCCACCAACCTCTAATTTCTTATAGTGCTCTGCTCCCCAACCATTGATAAAGGTGATTTTTCCTTCTTTTGCGACAACCAGCCCTTGATTTAATTGGTTGAATAATTCGTAATTCATGCGCTCGCCCCCTTTTCTTTTAGTATACCAAAATTTACTACGGGTTTCAAGTGGTATTTTTTACCTCTCTGCCCACTTTCTTTTGTGGAATTTCACGGAAAATTTCAATATTATACCACGTAGTCTAGCATAACCACCAAAAATATTTTTCTACTTGTTTTTTTTCAAAAAAGACTATGAAAATAAAGTTAAAAAGGTTATAATATTCTTGTATCGCAAATCCAAATTTTTTTTTGAAGGAGTACTAAATTATGAGCATTAAAGTTGGAATCAATGGTTTTGGAAGAATCGGTCGTCTGGTCTTCCGCGCAAGCATCAATCACCCTGAAATCGAGGTTGTGGGTATCAATGACCTTATCTCCCCTGATTACATGGCATATATGTTGAAATATGACACCGTCCATGGTCCTTTTGAGGGCACTGTCTCTTATGATGACAAAAGTCTTACCGTTAACGGTAAAAAAATCATGGTCTGTAGCGAGAGAAATCCTGCTGATCTTCCTTGGGGAACCCTTGGCGCAGAATATGTCGTTGAGTCCACTGGACTTTTCCTCGACCAAGCTTCTGCTGAAGGCCACATCAAGGCTGGAGCTAAAAAAGTTGTCATGTCTGCACCTTCCAAAGACAGCACTCCTATGTTCGTGATGGGCGTTAACAATGAAAAATACACCAAAGATATGGTTTATGTTTCTAACGCATCTTGTACTACCAACTGTCTTTCTCCTATCGCTAAGGTTCTTAACGATAACTGGGGAATCAAAGACGGCTTGATGACCACTGTTCACGCTGCAACTGCAACTCAAAAAACAGTTGACGGCCCTTCTGCAAAAGACTGGCGTGGTGGACGTGCTGCTTCTGGCAACATCATCCCTTCTTCTACTGGTGCTGCTAAGGCTGTGGGCAAGGTTATTCCTGAGCTCAACGGTAAACTCACTGGTATGGCTTTCCGTGTTCCTACCTTGGACGTTTCTGTTGTCGACCTTACCGTCAACCTTGAGAAACCTGCCACTTACAAAGAAATCTGCGACGCTATGAAAGCTGCTTCCGAAGGACCTCTCAAAGGTATCCTCGGTTACACTGAAGATGCTGTTGTTTCTTCCGACTTCATTTCGGATTCCCGTACCTCCATCTTCGATGCTGATGCTGGTATCGCTCTTACCGACACTTTTGTCAAAGTTGTGTCTTGGTACGATAATGAGTGGGGCTACTCTAACAAAGTTGTCGAACTCATTAAGTATATGAGCTCTGTTGACAATAAATAATCATTCATTAAAAAAGCCCTTCAAGAAATTCTTGAGGGGCTTTTTTGTTGCGATTTTAACCTGTATAATACGAAATACTCTCTTTCAAACTATCCATCGCATCACTTAAGCTGTTTGCAGTCCTTCGTACCACCTTCTTCATCTCTCTTCGTGAAGGTGAGAGCATTGCACCCCCAACAAATCCGACCACACCACCTAAAACCAACCCTACCACAAAGATACTACTGTTCCTCGAGGAACAACCACAATCACATGGATCCATACCATCACCCTTTCGTTTCAATTTCCTCAGTCCGAATATCGTTTCACCATCACTGTCCCCATAGTGTTAATCGTGCCATCAGTTTGAGGACATACTTATTATGTCTCATTTTTTGATAATTATATTTCTTTTGATGAAAAGATCCTAAATTTCCGAAAATACGTTGCATATTCTTCCCAAATCGTGTATAATAGAGATTGGAAAACCATTTCTTTTATACAAATAGTATATATTTACCTTAATAGGAGGATTTGTAATGCGACTTTTCATCAAAAACGGCCTTGTAGTAGATCCGGTCAATGGTACCATGGTGCCAGCCGATGTCTACATCGAGGACGGTTCTATCGTTAAAGTAGGAGCAGGAATCGACCTCGATGCCGATGAATTTTTTGACGCAAGTGGACTTATTGTTGCCCCTGCACTCGTGGATATGCACGTCCATCTACGTGACCCTGGTTTTACCGAAAAAGAGGACATCCTCTCTGGCTGTGCTGCTGCTGCGCTTGGAGGGGTTACCACAATGGCTTGTATGGCGAACACAAACCCCGTCCTTGATAATCCTGAGCAGCTACGATATGTCATCGAAAAGGCAGCTCAAGGTTTCGGAATCAAAGTGCTTCCTGTTGGTGCTGTTACCCAGGGACTTCAAGGAAAAATTCTCACCGATGCTGCCCTTCTCAAAGCTGCTGGTGCTATTGCTCTCTCTGATGATGGATCAAATGTAGACTCAGCACACATCATGCGCGAAGCTCTTCTTCAAGGGAAAAAGGTTGGGCTCCCCATCCTAGCCCACTGCGAGGATAGTACACTCGCTAGAAACAAAGCGGTCAACGAGGGCTCTGTCTCACGTCAACTTTTCCAAGAGGGCAGACCAGCCATTGCAGAAGAACTTATGGTAATGCGTGACGTGATGCTCGCCGAGGAGACCGGCGCCCACGTTCATATTTGCCATGTTTCTACAGCTAAATCGGTTGATATCATTCGCAAAGCGAAAAAGCAAGGAATCAACGTCACCTGCGAGACCTGTCCACAATATTTCGTCCTCACTGAAGAAGAGGTACTCTTAAAAGGTCCTCTTGCACGTGTCAATCCCCCACTTCGTACCAAAAAAGATGTTCGTGGGATCGTCAACGGCCTCAAGGATGGGGTGATCGACTGTATCGTCACTGACCATGCGCCTCACACTGTTGCTGAGAAATCTCGTGCTTTGGTGAGCGCCCCTAGCGGTATGATCGGACTCGAAACCTCTCTTGCTCTCTCGCTCACTGCCCTCTACCACACTTCCAAAATGTTCCTCCCACAACTGTTTTCTGCTCTTTCCACCACCCCTTCTAAGATTTTAGGGCTCAAAACAGGTGTCATCGCTGCTGGGCGTCCTGCGGATCTTGTTATTTTTGATCCACAGCAAGAGTGGCAAATCAACAGCGAGCTCTTCGCTTCTAAGGCTCGCAATACCCCTTTCGATGGCTTCGTGGTCAAGGGACGTGTGAAATGCACCATTGCAAACGGTACTGTTATTCACCGTGAAGGTCGTGCCCTACCCAACGGCTTCGCTATCAATTAACCATTTTGTTCCCCTGCTTCTGGTGGGGGAACAGTTCTGTTCTTTTCACTTTACTCGTTTTAAAAGGAGAATACTATGTCTTTTGCCCTTCTTCAAGAAAAAATCATTGAAAAAAAAGCCCCAATTGTTGCTGGATTAGATGGACGCATCGAGTATGTTCCACCCCATATCCGTGAGGCAAGCTACGCCAAACATGGCAAAACCATTGCTGGTGCTTGTGATGCGCTCCTCACTTTTAACCAACAATTAATTGATGTTTTTGCCGAAATTGTACCTGCAGTCAAACCACAAGCCGCATATTACGAAAACTTAGGTCCACAAGGGGTTGAAATGCTTGAAAAAACCATCCAGTATGCGAAATCCAAGGGTCTCTACGTCATAGCCGACATCAAACGTGGCGATATCGGTGCAACTGCTTCTGCCTATGCCGAGGGGTGGCTCGGAGAAACCATCATTGAATCCCAACCCTTCCGTACCTTTGATGCCAACTGTGTCACCTTGAATGGTTATATGGGATTAGATGCAATACAGCCGTTTTTAGATTTCTGCAATAACGGTCAACGAACTGCTTTTATTTTAGTTAGAACTTCTAATAAAAGTGCATCAGAACTACAAGACCTTCTGATGGCAGACGGTCGCCCTCTCTACCGTGTTATGGGTGATCTGGTTGAGCAATGGTCTCAAGGGACTAAGGATTCTAGTGGTTATAATGCGCTTGGTGCCGTTGTGGGCGCCACTAATATCGATCAAATGATCGACCTTCGTGCTCACATGAAGGATACCTTCTTCCTTGTTCCAGGCTATGGAGCACAAGGGGGAACTGCTGCCGATGTCAAGCACGCCTTTCAAGAGGGTGGACGTGGTGCAATCATTAATTCTTCACGAGGCCTCATGTGCGCTTGGCAGAAGAGTGGTAATAATGGTGTCGATTTTCAAGAAGCTACCCGAAATGCAACTTTGTTGATGCAAAAAGAATTGCTACAACACCTAAGTTATTAAATTTGATGATTTCAAAGCCCCAACTATTTCCGTGGAAATAGTTGGGGCTTTTTCATGATTTAGATATCACCATTAATTAATTTTCGGTTGTTGGTTTTGGTGGATTTGGGCGTTTCCCTTTTCCTCTGTGGTTTCGATTTCGATTAGGTTTTTGGGTTTTTGGATTATTATTATCCTCTGCCACCCGTGGTTTACGCTGTTGCTGTCCTTGTGGTGGACGGCGCTTTTTATTTCGTTCGGCTTGCTTCATTTGGTTGAATTTTTCTTCCCGTTCGGCTGAACCACTTAGCATCTCTTCTAGTGCTGATGCTAGTGGATTCACAGTGGTGTACATTTCTACAACCTTTTTCTCTTCAATCCGTCGTAACTTTTCGAGTTCTGCAAGGGGTGGTTGAACATATCCCTCTGGACGTTTGCCTTTCCCACTGCGAATTACGACTATTTCAGAGTTATGATACTTTTTGGGAGGATCCATGGTATTTTCAAGTTTCACTCGAACCTGTTCACGCAATAATCCAACAGTTACCACAATACCGGCTCCGTCAGGTGTCTCGACGAAAGAGTCGCTACGAGGAGCTCGTTTCACTAAATCTTCATAGGCAGCCTGCTCATATTTTAGGCAACACATCAGTCGGCCACAGGTCCCAGATATTTTAGTTGGATTGAGTGAAAGGTTCTGAGTCTTTGCCATTTTGATAGAAACAGGCATAAATCTATCCAAAAACTCACTGCAACAGAACGGTCTGCCACAGGCGCCTAATCCCCCGATCATCTTTGCCTCGTCACGAACTCCGATTTGTCGAAGCTCTATTCGTGCATGAAGCGCACTTGCAAGATCTCGAACTAGTCCTCGGAAGTCGACACGTCCATCTGCCGTGAAGAAAAATAAAACTTTATTTCCTTCAAAACTGTATTCAGCAGTTACAAGCTTCATTTCCAATTTATGTGCGGCAATTTTGCTCTCACAGGCTTGAAATGCAGTTTTTTCACGCTCTTTATTGCGCTCCACTACACGTTTATCCTCGTTTGTCGCAATACGAATGAGGGGCCGCAGTGGACTTGGAACACGTTCCTTGTTCATCTTGCGATTACCACGAGGACAGAGGCCAAACTCTAACCCACGACTGGTTTCCACGACCACATGATCGCCAGGATTAACAACTATATCTTTTGGGTCGAAAAAGTACTCTTTTCCACCACTTTTGAACTGAACTCCTATAATATCGGTCATTTCTTTCCTCCTTAGGTTTGTTTGTATATGCTGGCGCAGATCAGGGCTGAAATCCCTGATGCACTCACGTAAAACTGTGCTCCTCGCTCAATTTCATCTAGCAAGTGCATCCCCTTTACTGCTCTCTGATTTTGGGGGATTTGACGGATTTCTTTCATCAACTCCACTCGAAGACTAGCGCAAAGCTGTGTGATCTCATCTTTCTTCATTTTCCCAATGGGCAGACATGTTTCGAGTAAGGTAAGCTCGCTGCGTCCCTGCGCAATCTGAGCTGCAATCTCGGCTGCGAGTGGGTGTTGTTCCATTTCCACTGGTGGCAGAAAAATTCTTTGACAGCGAGACCGAATGGTAGGGATGACCCCTCCACTCTCGCCGGTGGCTAGTATAAAAAGTGCGCTAGCAGGTGGCTCTTCGAGAATTTTCAGCAGAGTATTTTGCACCTTTTCACTCAATTCGTCAGCACGAAGGAGAAGATACACCTTTCTTTTTCCTTCATTCGGACGAATCACAGCGTCACTACGAATGTCACGAACTTGCTCAATTTTGAGAGGTTTACCATCTTTGTTTTCGTGAACTTGAAAATCTGGGTGGATCATTTTTTCCACTTTTTTACAATGGATACAGTGTCCACACGGGGAGTTTTCACTCTCACAAAGGGCTTTCTTTGCGATAAAGGTTGCTTTTTCTATATGTCCACCCTGCCCCGAGATGAGGTAGGCGTGCGAGAGTTTGTTGCCATTCAACACCCCCACCCCCTTCTTATTTTACCACCAAAACTTGTTGGTTGGTGTAACCAATTTTTTCCAAGTAATCCAAAGCTTTCTGGGTTACGATCTCCCCTATCGCCACGACTGGAACCCCCGGAGGGTAGGGTGCGAGCGAACTTGCTAAGACTTTTCCTAGAGTTTGCTCTAACGGGAGTGTAATATTTTCACTAAATAATCCTTTTCGTATAGAGATGACTCTCTTCGGCAAATCGCTAGGTGGTTTATAACTCGGTATGATTTCTTGCTCTGTCGTGAAATAGGGAGCAATCCCCTCTTCAAATCGGTGGAAATCTTCATCGGAATCTTCGCTAGTAAAAATTGCTACTAAGTGATTTTTCGTTACCATTTCAAGGTGAATCCCAACTTTTTCAAGTGCAAAAGCTACTTCTTGTGCTTGTGGGTGCAGCAGGGTTAATCTGGTTGGATCTAGGTTAGTTCCATCTATCGAATGGTACTTTTTGCGTAATTTATCGACATTTATTGCGTTATTTTTGTATTTTTCTCCACCAGATTCCTCGAGATAGCTCCGTGCTAGATCCATAGAAATCAAGATGGGGTAGGACGGACTAGAACTTCCAAAGAGGCTTGCTGTGTGCCCCACTACATGATCTTCAAACCCAGTATAGAGGAGAACTGCCGACTGCCCGAGGGCCGGCAACGTCTTATGCGCTGAGATGGCGACTAAATCTGCACCTCGAAAATGGTCCACACCCACCCAAGGAAGATGTGCTCCGTGAGCTCCGTCTACCACGAGTTTTCCACCGTACTTGTGGACCACATCTGAAATTTTTTGTATATCAGATAACACTCCGTAATAAGTTGGGGATGTGATACAAACAGTTCTGATTTTTGGGTATTCTAGCAAGGACTTTTCCACTTCTTCAGGGGTGATTTGCCCAACCACTTCCCAACCATCCACCCAGTCTCGTTGTAAATAAACTGGGTTGCGATCCAGAAATCCCATTGCATGGAAAGCTGAACGGTGACAGTTTCGGTCGAGTAAAATTTGATCCCCTTTGCAGAGTGCTAGCGCAGTATATACTCCTTGTGTAGATCCAGCTGTTAATAACTGCGCGTTATCAAAGCCAAATTTTTCAGCCCACATCTGTTGCGCTCTCTCGAAGGGCTCCCCTTTCTCGTAGAGGTTTCCAGTCCCTTCAATTTCTGTAAAATCGAGAGTTGAAATCTCCTCTAAAAAAGGGATAGGTTTCCCTTTGTGACCTGGCATGTGAAGTCGTAGTGTGTTTTGTTTCGATATGTTGTTAATTGCGTCGTAAAGTGGTGTTTTTGTGCTCATTTATCTTCAGATTGTTTCGCAGTGACCGAAATCCCTAGCTCATCTAATTGCTTTTGATCTACAACGTCTGGGGACTTTGTCATAAGTTCGGACGCATTTTGCACTTTTGGGAAGGCGATGACGTCACGAATAGAGTCTCGGTGGGTCATGAGCATGACCAGTCGATCCAATCCGTAGGCGAGCCCCCCATGAGGGGGAGCGCCAAAGGAGAAAGCTTCAATGAGGTGCCCAAATTGTGCCTGTGCTTGTTCATCGGTGAAGCCGAGCGCACGGAACATAGACTGTTGCACCTCTGGCGAGGAAATGCGAATGGAACCCCCACCAAGCTCTGTGCCGTTGAGCACGATATCATAAGCTTTTGCACGACAATTTTGCTTATCACTCTCTAATTTATCGACATCTTGATCCATTGGTGCTGTAAATGGGTGGTGTTTTGCAGTATAACGTCCCTCTTCTTTGGAAAATTCAAACATTGGGAATTCGGTAACCCACAAGAATTTGAACTCTTCAGGGTTCAGAATTTCCATTATTTTTGCGCAATGGCAACGTAGTGCCCCCAATGAATCGAATACAATTTGACCCTCGTTGTCACCACAGATTAAAATAAGATCGCCATCCGCTGCTTCTGCTCGCTCGAAAATAGCTGCATTTTCTGAATCTGTAAGGAACTTTTGATAGGAACTTGTGACAGCTCCGTCAATCAGTCTTGCCCATGCCAAGCCCTTGGCTCCGTAGGTTTTGACAAAATCTGCGAGTTTGTCTACCTGCTTGCGTGGGAATTTTGCAGCTCCCCCTTTGACGTTGATAAGTCGGACCGTTCCTCCCTCGGAAACAGGGCCAGAAAACACCTTAAATTCACATTTTTCGACAATATCACTAATATTTTTGAGCTCAAAACCAAAGCGAAGGTCTGGTTTATCGGAACCAAATCGGTCCATCGCTTCGCTCCACGGCATACGTGGGAACGGGGTCTGCACTGTGACGTCGAGGACTTCATGGAATACCCTCTTGAGGAATCCCTCTTGTAGGGCAATGATGTCATCCTCCGAGACAAAGGACATCTCGAGGTCGATCTGGGTGAATTCTGGCTGACGATCGGCCCGTAAATCCTCATCTCGGAAGCATCTCACCACTTGCATATATCGGTCGACCCCTGATAGCATCAGCATTTGTTTGTACTGTTGTGGTGATTGTGGCAGTGCATAAAAACTACCCTGATGGACACGTGAAGGTACCAAATAATCACGGGCACCCTCGGGAGTGGATTTAGTGAGCATAGGGGTTTCAATCTCTAAAAAGTCGTGTTCATCGAAATAATCACGACAAATCTTTGTGATTTTGTGGCGCATTGCTAGAGTGCGTTGCATATCGGGACGTCGGAGATCGAGGTAACGATATTTGAGGCGAAGTGCATCATTGACATCACTGTTCTCCTCGATAGCGAAGGGTGGAGTTTCAGCTGCAGAGAGCACGGTGAGAGCCGTGACATCCACCTCGATGTCCCCTGTATCGATTTTATCTGTCTTTGCCTCCCGTTGATGGATCACTCCTTGCGCCATCACGACAAATTCACTACGCAAAGAGCTTGCAGTTTCGAAAATTTCCTTAGGTGTGTCATGATTGAACGAGAGTTGAATGATTCCTGTACGGTCACGGAGATCTACGAAAATCAGTCCACCAAGGTTGCGTTGGCGTTGCACCCACCCATAAAGGCAGACATGCTTCCCCTCGTCTTGTTTTCGTAATTGATTGCAGAAATGGGTGCGACTAGCGTGTTTTTGCATAACTTTCTCCTACTTTTCTTGAACAGGGGGAATATTTTTCTGCCCCTCTAATTCTTTCAAAACAGCTGTGACTGCCTCGTTTGGTGTGATGGTGGATTGATCCCCTGTGATCATGTTTTTCAGTGTGATCTTTCCTTCTTTTTCCTCATTTTCCCCTATGATAACCACATAAGGAACCCCGATTTTATCAGCATAGGCCATTTTTTGCTTGAATTTCTTGTTTTCACTGTAAATCTGGGTGCGAATCCCTTCTTTTCGTAGAAGAGTTGCAACCTCCATCGCCATTTTGCTCCCCTGCTCAAACGGTAGAATGAGAAGGTCGGCTGGTGATCGGTTCATGGTCTCGCTCAAATAGCCCTGATCAGCTAACACGAAGAAGAGTCGGGTCAATCCAATGGAAATTCCTACTCCAGGGAGTTTTCTATTGGTATAATATTCCGCTAAGTTATCATATCGACCACCTGAACAGATGGATCCGATTTGTGGATGGTCGAGCATCGATGTCTCATACACGGTACCTGTGTAGTAATCCAGACCTCGGGCGATGGTGAGATCTACCTTGAATCGATCCTCTGGTACCCCTAAGGAAGCGAGACTATCTGTCACAAAGGTGAGTTCGGAAAGACCCTCGTCAAAGAGGGGGTTTCGCCCACGATAAGCCTCGAGCGCAGTGAGCACTTTCTGGTTATCCCCCGTGATAGCCATAAACTCCAGAATCTCATCGGCTTTGTCGGTGCCCAGTTCTCCGAGCAGAATACGCACTTGCTCTTTACCCACTTTGTCGAGTTTATCCACAATTCGCATGATTTCCGAAGCTTGTTCTGAGAGTGCTAACATCTCGTAAAAACCGTTTAGAACCTTGCGATTGTTCACACGAATGACAAACCGTTCAAGACCCATTTTAGTGAACGTTTGATAAATAATGGCAGGAATTTCAGCATCGTTGCCGATACTTAATTCTCCATCTCCAATGATGTCGATGTCGGCTTGGTAAAACTCACGAAAACGACCACGTTGCGCCCTCTCTCCACGGTAGACCTTCCCTATTTGGTAGCGACGGAAGGGAAATGCAAGTTCCCCTTGATGGATCGCCACATATTTTGCGAGTGGGACAGTGAGGTCAAATCGAAGTGATAGGTCGCTCTCTCCCTTTGTGAAACGGTAAATTTGCTTTTCTGTCTCCCCTCCCCCTTTGGCTAGGAGGACTTCAGATGCCTCGATGATCGGGGTGTCGAGTGGGGTGAAGCCGTAGAGCGCATAGGTCTCACGTAATATCTCGAGCATGCGCTCAAACTGCACCTGTTCCTGTGGGAGGAGTTCCATAAAACCAGAGAGGGTGCGTGGTTGGATTCGATTCATTATTTACACTTCTTCCTTTTCATTCTAATTACAGCGCAAAGGGAACCCGATCAGGGTTCATGTTTTCACGCCAGTTGAGATCTCCACGTGCCAAACCGTGGATCAACATTTCAGCCGTAGCCGCATTGGTAGCGATGGGAACCGAGTGACGGTCGCACAGTTGCACAATATACTGGACATCCACATCGAGCTCCTCGTTTTGAGGATCATTGAGGTAGATCACCATATCAATTTCATTGTAGGCAATTCTAGCACCAATTTGTTGTACTCCGCCGTGTGCCTGCGTGAGAAAGAGATTAACCGGCAAACCGGTCGCTTCGCTCACCATGTGACCTGTGCGATTTGTAGCACAAATGGTGTGATTGCATAGGATTCCACAGTATGCAGTGCATAGGTGCACCATCAGTTGTTTCTTTGCGTCGTGACTCATCAGAGCAATATTCATTGTATTTCTCCTTTTACAGATTCATCAGGGGAATGCGTCGACCCATCAATCGTTGAGCGATGTTGTCGAAGGCAAGTCCTGCCCCTGTTTTGGTCTCCTTAGTGAAGAGCTTTCCCTCGTTCGCGTAGAGGGGGATTTTTGGATCCTCAGGGACATAACCAATCAGTGGTAACCCCACAGTGTCCATGGCGTCATCTATGGTAAATCCCATTTTTTTAACCACTCGCTTGTCCATTTTATTAAGGAGTAGGTTTGCTGGTTGTGATAATTCTTCCACCGTCCTTCTTGCTCCTCGCAGAGCCGGTAACTCACAGGTGGAGACCACTATCACACGAGTGACTTGGTGGGTGGAAAGCGCAAAGCTGCGTTCAATCCCAGCCGAAGAGTCAATTAAAATATAGTCATAGAACGGCTCTGCTTGTTCGAAGAGTGGAGAAATGGCTTCCGGCGTCAGGTCATCTGATGGATAGACCGGAGCAGTCAGCATGTGCAGATTCTCCAATTCGTGGTGACGGTGAATGGCTCGATCGAGGGAACATCGTTTTGATGCTACATCGGTAAAATCCATCAACATTTCATCTCGAAATCCAAGGGACAGATCAAGATTTCGAAATCCCATATCCATGTCAATGCACAGTACTTGATGGTTATAACGTGCAAGTCCGGTCGCAATACCTGAAAGCATCGATGTCTTTCCAGTCCCTCCTTTGCCAGAGACAAAGGCAATACATTCAGTCAACTTCTCCCCTCCTTCGGAGGTAGCCATTCGAAGGGGAATCCCCTTCTTATAGTGTACCATATTTCTGGGTTTCGTCAAGGCTTTTAGCTCTTTTTCTTTGGTGCTCGTGTGATACTTGCCCATCTTCTGGGATAATTGTCAGGGGTTTTCGATATTTTACGAATGACCACGATCGCAGTCTCGCCACCCGATATGGGAACAAGTTCTGCTTGAGCTCCACCGACTTTTTCGATAATGTCGCTGGCACCCTCTATTTCGTGTGCACAGTCCCTCCCCTTTTGAGCGAGAAAGACACCTCCGACTTTCACCAAAGGAAGGCAAATTTCAGCCAAGATGCGAAGCTCTGCCACGCCACGGGCAGTTGCTACATCAAAGGACTCCCTGTACTCGTGGTCATGCGCCACCTCTTCCCCTCTGCCGTGCAGTGTTGTAATTCCGTGCAAGCCGAGGTCTGCTGTGGTCTCCTCTAGCCAGTCAAGCCGTTTTGCTAGGCCGTCGAGTAGCGTGACATCAAGGTCGGGGCGCAGAAACTTGAGTGGCACTCCTGGAAACCCTCCCCCAGTACCGACATCCACCAAAGTGCACGAACGGTCTGGGAGGAACGGTAGCACGGTTGCAGAATCCAGTATGTGTCTATCCACCACTTCGAATGGCTCTGTGATTCCTGTGAGGTTCATCACTTTATTTTGCTCGAGCAATCGCTCTACAAAGCTAGCTAAGCCCTCTATAGCGCCGTCGGGCACTGTTACCGACTGCTGTATTAGTCCGGAAGTAATTCTGGCTCTCATCAAGAAATTTTAGGGGTTAGCACGGTCTTTCCACCCATGTAACCTTGTAGCGCTTTTGGAATAGCGACCGAACCATCAGCTTGTAGATTGTTCTCTAAAAATGCGATGAGCATACGAGGGGGAGCCACCACAGTATTGTTCAATGTGTGAGGAAGGTAGTTCTTCTCTCCTTTGACCCTCATTTTCAAGCGACGTGCTTGGGCATCCCCTAGATTGGAGCAGGAGCACACTTCAAAGTATTTTTGTTGTCGTGGAGACCAAGCTTCAATATCGCAGGATTTCACTTTTAGGTCAGCAAGGTCGCCAGAGCAACACTCCAGTTGTCTCACCGGAATATCAAGGGATTGCATCAAGTCCACCGAATATCTCCACATCTTCTCGTACCAGTCCATAGAATCTTCAGGGCTACATACAACAACCATTTCTTGCTTTTCAAATTGATGGATCCGATAGACCCCACGCTCTTCAATTCCGTGTGCCCCCTTCTCTTTACGGAAGCAAGGAGAGTAGGCAGTCAAGGTATGAGGAAGGCTATCTTCCGAGATGATTTGGTCAATATATTTTCCGATCATGGAATGTTCCGAGGTTCCGATGAGATAGAGATCTTCTCCCTCGATCTTATACATCATGGATTCCATCTCTGCAAAGGACATCACCCCGGTCACCACGTTAGAACGAATCATGAATGGTGGAAGACAATATGTGAATCCTTTGTCAATCATAAAGTCACGTGCATAAGTGGTAACTGCCGAGTGGAGTCGTGCTATGTCTCCCATCAAATAGTAGAAGCCATTGCCGGCCACACGACCTGCAGACTCCATATCGATGCCGTCAAATCTTTCCATAATTTCGGTATGGTAAGGGATTTCAAAATCAGGGGTTTTCGCCTCGCCGAATCGTGCCACCTCGACGTTCTCCTCATCGGTCTTACCAATAGGGACGCTGTCATCGATAATATTGGGAATGGTCATCATAGCTGTTTTGATCTCACCTGCCAGACGATCCTCCTCCCCTTCCAATTCTTTTAAGCGATCTGCTTGTTGTGACACTTTCGCCTTGAGACTTTCTGCCTCTTCTAATTTCGAAGGATCCTTCTTAGCTTGTCCCATCAGCATCCCGACTTGTTTCGACAATGTGTTTCGCTCTGCCCGAAGAGCTTGAGCCTCAGCCACAACTTCTTTGTTTTTTGAATCAAGCGCAATCACTTGATCCACTAAAGGGAGTTTCTGATCCTGGAACTTCTTTTTTATATTTTCTCTAACGAGGTCTGGATTCTCACGAATGAGTTTAATGTCTATCATTGGGGGCTCCTTTTTATATTGTTATTGTGTTGTTCCACATGGAACAAATACGTTAGTGTGATTAGCGAAGATGCTCAAGGAAATGCTCACCAGGAGATAGAGATTGCCCCTCAGGAATCTGATCGCTTAGATATTGTCCGAGATTTCCTTCCACCATTTGCAAGATAAGTTCTTCTTGTTCTTCACCGTCAGCTAGTAAAATCTGGTAGTATAGTTGCATCGCTATACCTTCATTGATTGCAGCTTCAAGGGCTAATCGTTCTTTGCTGAATTGTTCTTTTTGTGCGTAGAGCTCTGCTTCAAATTGCGAGGCTTGACTTTCCAACTCATCTAATTTAGCAGAGAGTTCTTCATTTTTGATGCGCAGTTGTTCTGCCGTTTCCATCGCTGATACAGACGAGCGCAAACCTTCGATCGCTTCAGCAGATTGTCTGTGTTCCATAAAGTAGGTCATCAACAAGAGTAGGAATGCCATGCCGAACAAAACACCTATATAGCGTACAACCCCGTCAGATGAGGTTTTTTTCTTGCTCATTGATTCTCATCTCCGACCACTTCTAAAGTTTCGATCAAGGTTTCTAAATCATGCGCGTCGTAATATTCGAGCACAATTTTACCTTTCTTTCCACGGGTCTCAATCATTACTTTACGACCTAACGCCTCAGTCAACTTACGTTCTGCATCTTGCAAGTAGATAAGAATAGATTGATCTACCTCTTTAGGAGGTTTCTCTTCTTTCGTTTTTGCTTTCAAAATGCCTTCTAGCTGTCTGACCGAAAGCCTCTTCTGTACTGTCGTGTCTGCCAGTTCTTCCATCAGCCTTGTATTCGGCGCACTTAGCAAAACCTTACCATGTCCAGAAGAGATTTTCCCTTCTGCTACAAGAGGGAGAATCTTATCCCCTAACCCAAGTAAACGGAGTGAATTCGCGATTGAGGATCTTGGTTTCCCCATACTTTGCGAGACCTCTTCTTGGGTCAGACCATATTCATCCATCAGAGCTTGATACCCTTTCGCAACTTCGACCGGGTTGAGGTCCTCACGTTGAAGGTTTTCTATTAATGCTAGCTCCATGACCTTTCGGTCATCAGCTTCTATCACGATCACAGGAACTTCTTCAAGTCCTGCTTCCCTCGCAGCTCTCCAACGACGATCTCCAGCAATAATCTGATAATATCCACTCGATAGCTTTCTTACTGAAATCGGCTGAAGTATTCCGTGTGTACGGATAGAATCAGCTAAATCAGAGATTTGCTGTGGAGAGAAATATTTACGAGGTTGATTGCTATCGGGTTGCACTTTTTCTATAGAAACGGTCGCGAGATTGCTCTCACTTTCGGTCTCTCCCAAGAGGGAATCAAGCCCTCGTCCAAGTCCTTTTTCCTGTTTCATGGTTGGCTCCTTCTCTATTTCGCCGCATGGGCTTTATTGCGTTTCACTTGACATTCTATGACCTCATAAGCGAGCGACTCGTAAGCTGCTGCACCTCGTGAAGATGGGTCGTATAATTGAATGGGTTTTCCGTGACTCGGTGCAGCTGCTAAATCAACATTACGGGGTATCACGGTAGAATAAACCAAGTGTTGAAAATTCTTTTTCACACTCTCTGCCACCTGTAAAGACAGATTGGTGCGACCATCGTACATCGTAAGGAGAACACCTTCCATCTCTAGGCTCGGATTAAGATTGCGCTTCAAAAGTTTGACAGTAACCATTAAGTCTGCTAGACCTTCCATCGCAAAATATTCGCACTGCACAGGTATAATCAGTGAGTGAGCGGCACATAGAGCATTGACAGTGAGTAATTCAAGAGAAGGTGGTCCATCTATTAAAATGAAATCATAGTTGCATTCTAACTCTTCAAGCGCAGCTTTAAGCAGGTATTCCCTATTTTCAATGGTTGTCATTTCAATTCCAGCGCCAGCCAGGTTTTTCGTGGCTGGCAAGAGATCCCCAAATTGCGTAGCAATGACAGCTTTATGCGGGCTTACCCCACCTATGATAACATCATAAATCGTCGGAGAAACTTTGTTTTTATCCACTCCCATACCGTTTGTAGCGTTTCCTTGTGGGTCGAAATCGCACAAAAGGACTCTTTTATCCTCCATTGTGAGCGCAGTAGCGAGGTTGATAGCGGTCGTGGTCTTGCCAACTCCGCCTTTTTGGTTGACGACGGCGATAATTCTAGCCATAGTACCCTCCCATTTCTTGTAGTATAAATCTTCTCTGTGATTTATTATACCAAGTTTGGATTTTAATTTCAACACTTTTCCCCCTTTCTTTTAAAAAAATTTGCATAAGAATACCGCTCGAAAACTTCGTTTTTAGATTTTTTCACCAAATGTCTTCCTCTCACGCCCTTTTCAAAGCGTTAGGAGTCCATTTGTTGAATTCTACAAAGAATCCGAGCGGAGATATTTACTTTATCGCATGAGCTATCTGCGAAGTTCCACGTGGAACATTATTCGGAATCCGAATGGTGAGTAGGATTTCGCTTTCACTGTCTTCTCTCAAAACAACTGCATCCACCCCTGCAGCACGTACTACTTCAATGTCTCGTTGAATGGTATTTAGAAACAGACGGATGTCCTTAAGAATGAATTTTCTTCGCTCTTTTGATTTTGAGGCTCCACTATCTTCTGGTGATGATCTCTGCTCAATCAACATTTCTGTCTGAGCAACATTCAAGCCCACTTTGATAACACAATCCAGAACCTCGAGCTGTTCGTTTTCATCCTTTAATCTTAACAAAGCTCTGGCGTGTCGCTCTGTAAGTCTCCCCTCTCTTAGTTTATTCACCACCCTCTCACTAAGGCGCAACAATCTTAATTTGTTTGCCACGGCAGACTGGCTTTTCCCAATCTGCTTTGAAACCTCGTCTTGAGATAGCCCGTAACTTGAAATAAGATGAGATATAGCAATTGCTTCTTCGAAATAGTCTAGATCTGATCTCTGGATATTCTCGACCAAAGCTAATACAGACGATTTTTCTGTGGTTGTCTCGAGCACGACACATGGAACGAAGCTCAGTTCTGCTTGGATCGCTGCTCTCAATCTGCGCTCACCAGCAATGAGCACCCATCCTTGTTCACTCTTTCTCACAGAGAGAGGTTGCAATATGCCCATCTGCGAGATGGATTGCGCAAGACTTCGAAGATCCTCTTCGTTGAAAATTTTTCGGGGTTGATTGGGGTTTGGCAAAATATCGAACGGAGATAAATGGATGAGTTTATTGGTCTTTTTCATAAATATCATAAGTTTCACCTTCCTATATGTCCTATTCTACCATAATATTTTGCAAAGTTTGTCTAAGCTTGTCCCTCATGAAACTTTTTATTGCATAAAAAATCCTAGGAAATCAGAGGTTGACCCATGACTTCCTAGGAAATAATTACAATCTGTATATTCTATTTGCTTAATAACTTGAAGATGGAACCTGAGTGGGCAGGGATCTCAAGTACTTCGCTTCCGTCCTCTACACCTCGAACACTGGATAGTATAACTTGATAGCTACCTTCTACTTTAACTTCTTGCGGGGTGTCACTCTGATTACAAACGCACAAAATTGTTTCTTTCTGCGCAGTTCGTTTAAAGGCTAACACGCCTTGTTCCGTATCAAGATATGAAATATCGCCTTCACGGAGTGCCTTAGACTTCTTGCGTAATTCCCCTAATTTTGTGAACCAACGGAGCAGTGCCGTATCTTCGTCGCCCCAAGGATAGGTTGCACGGTTGAACGGATCTTCGAATCCTTCCATCCCGATTTCGTCCCCGTAATAGATGGTTGGGGAACCTGGGAAGCAGTAAAGAAGTGCAGTGGCTGTTTTGAGTAATTTAATGCCGTGCTTACGCTCTTTTTGAGAGAGGGTGCGACGGAATCGCCATGTCTTTGACTGATCTTGACAGTCACTGCCCACGCTGAGCAGCGTCAAAATTCGTAAAGTGTCGTGAGTGCCTAGCGCATTCATTGCCGAATAGAACGCAAATTTCGGATAATTTTCACGCAAGGTTTCCATTGATTCAATGAACTGGTTAGGATCACCTGAATTCATGAAATTTAGCACTGCCCAACGGAACGGATAATTCATCAATCCGTCACAGTGACCACCTAAAACGTGCTTTCTACGGACTCCATAAGCGACTTTAGTGGAACCATCCTCCCACACCTCACCGATGACAACAGCGTCAGGTTTTTCGGCTCTAGCGGCTGCGTGTATCCCTGCTACAAATTCATCTGGCAGTTCGTCTGCAACATCTAAACGCCAACCATCTGCACCACTGCGAAGCCAACGGCGTACCACGGAGTTCTCATCGTCATAAATGAAGTTTTGATAATCTACATTTGTCTCGACGCAGGAAGGAAGGGAGTAGATCCCCCACCACGCATCATACTCCTCAGGCCATTCTTTGAAATCGAACCAAGGATAATAAGGACTCTCTTTGGATTGGGTAGCTCCTTCAGTATCATAAAAGCCATCGCCATTGAAGTAGCGACTCACAAATCCTGTATGATTGAACACACCATCAAGCATCACACGCATCTTGCGTTTATGAGCGCCGTCGCAAAGCTTCTTAAAATCCTCTTCCGTGCCGAGCATAGGATCGATTTTATCGTAATCTGCTGTACCATAGCGATGGTTTTCTGATGCTTCGAAGATAGGACAGAAATAGATGGTCTCAACCCCGAGCTTTTGTAGGTAGTCTAGTTTTTCTATGATCCCTTTGAGGTTACCTCCGAAATAATCACGATTTCTTACCTCTCCGTGCTCATTAGGAAGATAATCAGGGGAATCACTCCAATCTTGATGGACGACTCGTTCTCCCACCATTCCGGTTGGATCTGGAATTTCGGTTCTATTAAAACGATCAGGGAAAATCTGATAGGTCATCCCTTCGCCATACCATGTGGGTACCTGCTCCTCTTGATAAACCGTGAGCTGAAATAATCCATCGTAGGGGGTATGATCCGGTCTGATCACTTCCTCAACACCATCAGTGCGTGATAGCACAAAGTGATACCACACCAATCCTACAAATTTTGCAGTTGGTAGGGTCACGCCAAAGCAGTCGAACCCTAACTCTGTTGATTGCCATTTAAGGGGAAGCTCGATAACCCCTTGCCCCTCGAAATTTGCCACAATTCTACCAGCATTAAAGCCTTTATTTCTGCGTGGATAGAGGTGGAACTTCACCTTCTCGCCAGAAGGTACTGCGCCATAGGGTGCTTTGTAGCGCAGATCACGTGAATCGAAACATTTCATATGGTATCACTCCTAAAAATATCATTTTTCTTGGATAAAATCTCATCTAGTAAACGAAGATAATCGTGGGGATACTTTGGATTTGCCACTCGCTCAAACCGTCCTTGACCAAGCACTTTTGTCATCCCTCCACCCCCAACACCAACCACAGTATCGAGTTCTTCCATCATTATCACATTATAATGACTAATCGCATCTTCACGACACCAACCAACATTCTCGAACCCACCACTCATATACTTTTGACGATAGAGGTAATAGGGGGCGTAATCTTGTGATTGCAGTCGTTCCCACGCATAATCAACCATCTTTAAAACGATTTCAGAGGGGAGAAGGGAGGATAATTCATTACGAACTGTAATATTTGCACCTTTTTTTACAGCTAAGGTGTGGACGGTGATTTGATGGGGTTTGAGGGCGATCACTTGCTCTAAACTATTGCAAAAACTCTCGAAGGTGTCGGATGGAAGTCCGGCGATCAGATCCATATTGACCTGCATCCCTTCTACCTTTGAATACCAGTACTTGATATCCTGCGCTGTGTGGTTTCTCCCGAGAGCTTGTAGAACGGCATCATTCATGGATTGTGGATTGAGACAGATGCGATCCACACCAAACTTGCGCAATATGGTGAGTTTTTGAGCGGAGAGGGTGTCCGGTCTGCCGGCTTCAACGGTGATCTCTTTGCACTGAGTCAAATCAAAGCAATGCCCAAGTTTTGCCAGTAAAATTTCAAGCTGATGTTCTGATAAAATAGTGGGGGTCCCTCCCCCAATATACAGGGTGTGTATGGTACGTGGCGCAGTTGACTTTGCCGTGATCTCTATCTCACTCAGAAGCCCGTCAAAAAAATCTGCGATAAGCTTGTCCCCCACATGGCTAGAGGTGAAGGAGCAATAATGACAGCGACTGGGACAAAACGGGATTCCGACATAGAGGGAGACCGAATGGTCAGGGATAGCATCTTGAACCTCGATCGCCTTTTTTGCACAGGTGGTTGCAAGTTGAGCTCGCAATGGTGTGATGTGGTATTTTTCTTGCAAAATGCGCTCAACATCGTGGCTCTCTTGCCCTGCCTCACGCATCATGCGAGTCGGAATTTTAACGGGGCGCACACCACTCACGTTCCCCCAAGGGGGGGCGAGCCCTGTGGCAGCAATCATACACTGGTAAACCGATTCTTTAATGAAATACTGCTGTTTTGGGATCAAGGTTTCAGGGGTCACAGCGCCACTTTGGGTTGCTTCG